>NZ_LNCE01000058.1:0-82768 GCF_001445815.1 Janthinobacterium sp. Ant5-2-1
CCCCCCCCGCCCCCCCGCCTGTGACGCCACCCGTAATTCCGCCCGTCACGCCGCCCGAGCCGGCCACCCTGGCCAGCGCCGTCAACCTCGTGTTTTCCAGCACGGAACTGGCCTCGGCGGGCCTGGCCGGCGGCGAAGTGGCCGTCACGGCCCTCGTCAAGGATGGCGCCAACCTCGCTTTGCCCAACGCGAAGATTTCCTTTGCTACCGATTCCGGCATCCTCGGCAGCGTCGATGCCGTGACGGACAAGAACGGCCAGGCGCGCGCCCTGCTGGGCACGGGAGGCGCCAACAGCAACCGCAGCATTACCGTGACGGCCACTGTCGGCACGCGCAGCGGCAAGGGCACGGTAGCGGTCACGGGCAGCACCGTGGAAGTGCTGGGGCCGGCCGCCCTGATGCTGGGCCAGGGCGCCGACCTCACCGTCACCGTGCGCGACTCGGCGCGCAAACCCGTGGCCGGCGCCGCCATCGCCTACAGCACGGGCGCCGGCAACAGCGTGCGTACCAAGGATGGCGGCGCAGCGCTCAGCAATGCACAAGGCCAGCTGGTGCTGCGCCTGACCGCAGGCAGCCTGGGCAGGGACGCCGTGTCCGTCAATGCGCTGGGCGCCGCCGCCACGCAAGCGTATGCCGTGGCCGGCAGCGACCTGCGCCTGAGCCCGGCCGTGGGGCAGGATGCCAGCGGCGCTGACGTGCTGGCGGAAGTGGCCACTCTGGCGTGCCAGCCCATCGACGTGCGCTACGACAAGGCGGGCGTGGCGCAAACGGGCAGCGCCAGCCTGTCGACCTCGCGCGGCAGCCTGTTTGCGGACAGCGCCTGCAGCCAGGCCTTGCCTGCCAGCTTGATGTTCAGCAATGGCAACTTGCCGCGCAGCTATGTGCAATCGGCCAACGCGGGTGTGGCCACCATCACGGCGGCCGTGGCCGGCGGCCCCTCGGCGCAGACGCGGCTGGAATTCGTCACGCCATTGAGCCCTGCCAGCAAACTGGCCGTGCAAGCGGAGCCGGCCGTGCTGCGCGCCAACACGACCACTTCGGCCGACAACGCCAGCACCAGCACCATCAGCGCCGTGGTGCGCGATGGCGCGGCCAACAACCTCGTCAAGAACGCGCCCGTGCTGTTTACCATCTTGAGCGACCCCAGCGGCGGCTACCTGCGGCAAGCGGGCCGCGTGCTGACGGGCAGCGACGGCCTGGCGCGCGCCGAGTACGTGGCGGGACCAGCCGACAGCGGCCGCGATGGCGTGCTGATCCAGGCCCGCATCGAGGGCGCGCGGCAAGCGGCGGCCTCGGCCCTCGTGCGCCTGACGGTGGCACGGCAAGCGCTGTCGATCAAGCTGGGCACGGGCAGCCTGCTGCGCGAATATTCGGCCAGCGTGCTGCAAAAGGACTTTGCCGTGTTCGTTTCCGACAGCGCCGGCAACGCCGTGCCCGGCGTCGCCATCACGGCCGCAGCCTGGCCCAGCCGCTATGCCAAGGGATCTTACGTGTGGCAGGCGGACAAGCCCGAGTTCCCCGACACGGGCGTCTGGCGCCTGGCCCTGCCCAATTACCTCTGCGCCAACGAGGACGTGCTGCGGAATGGCATTTTTGACGCTGCCTACGACCGCAACGGCAATGGCGTGCTCGACCCGGGCATCCCCCTGACCGTCAGCGCCAGCGCCAGCGGCCTGAGCGACGCGCTGGGCATGGCTACCGTCACCGTCAGTTATCCGCGCAACTATGGTTCCTGGGTGAACGTCGCTTTGACTGTGCGGGGCGCGGTCAGCGGCACGGAAGCGAGCGCCACGGCGGACTTGCCCTTACCCACCCTGGCCAGCGACTTCAGCGCCCGCCGCGTGGACCCGCCGGGACGCATCAGCCCCTATGGCAGCGGCCCCTGCGACAGTCCCGATTGAGGAGCAGGCATACCACTTGCCATTAGATCAAATTATTTGCAACATGGATAAGAAAACAGTCTTGCCACATGGAAATATTTTCGCTATGCTCATTTTTCCCGCCCAGGCCGCCACAAGCGGCCGGGCCTGCAGGAATACTTTGAGACAGGTTGCTTGCCAGACCAATATGCGAAAAAAGAATACTGTAGCCCGGACACCCAGCACCGCCACCCGCCCCGTATCCGGCGACGGACGGCGCGTGACCTCGTATGACGTGGCCTTGCTGGCCGGCGTGTCGCAATCGGCCGTCTCGCGCTGCTTCAAGCCGGGCGCCAGCATCTCGCAAGCCACCCACGCCAAGGTCATGCAGGCGGCCATCAGCCTCGACTACATCCCCAATGCGGCCGCGCGCAGCCTGATCACGCGCCGTTCGAATCTGGTGGCCGTCATCATTTCCAACCTGGCCAATCTGTACTATCCGCAAGTATTGTCCGACCTGAGCCAGCAAATCGCCCGCCAAGGCAAGCGTCTCTTATTGTTTACCCTGGAGCGCGAAGCGGACATCGGCAAGGTCTTGTGCGACGTGTGGCAATACCAGGTCGATGGCGCCGTCGTGGCCGCCTGCCTGTCGGACGAGCAGATGGCTGAATTCGGCCGGCGCGACGTGCCGCTGGTGCTGTTCAACCGCAGCCCGCGCGAACACGCCGTGCACGCCGTGCTGTGCGACCAGGGCGAAGCGGCGCGCCTGCTCGTCTCGCGCCTGGCCGAAGCGGGCCACCGCCAGTTCGCCATCATCGATGGCCCCGGCGACTCGGCCGTCGCGCAGGAACGCAAGGCCGGCATGCTGGACCGTCTGCTGACCCTGGGCTTGCCCGCGCCCATCGTCGTCAGCGGCAACTACGATTACGCCAGCGGCGGACGCGGCTTGCGCAAGGTCATCGACCGCCTGGGCCGCGTGCCCGACGCCGTCATCTGCGGCAACGACATCATGGCCATCGGCTGCCTCGACACGGCGCGTCACCAGATGGGCATCGAGGTGCCGCTGCAAATGTCGGTGGCCGGTTTCGATGCGCTGGAAGCTTCGGGCTGGCTCAGTTACGACATCACCACCCTGCGCCAGCCCGTGCAAAAGATGGCCACAGACGCCGTCGCCATGCTGGGCGAACTGATGCAGCGGCGCGGCGGCATCGCCGAGCGGCGCCGCTATTGCTCGTATCTGGTCGAGGGGAGTACGGCCAGGCTGACTGTCGAGCAGCCATATTTCGGCATGATGGCCGCCGCCTGAAAAACGCCCGTGGCGTTGTTGCCTGCCCCTCGCCGTACTATTCGTACTGTCTTCGGGGCCGCGCCTAGCCACAGGCGTTTTTCAGACGCTCGCACTTCTCTGCCAAAAACCTTGCACATAAAAAAACCTCGCATTGCTGCGAGGTTTTTCATTTCAAGGCCAGGGAATCAACCGAAAATCTTGCCCTTGAGCATATTCAAACCCTGGCTGACGAGGTCATTGCCTTCCGGTACCTGACCATCGGGGGTCAGCTTGTCGATCAGCTGGGGCAGCAAGGCGGCCAGGCCGCCCGAGGCCGCGTCCGGTGCGACGCCCGCTTTTTCCGCGATCTGACTGATCGTGTCGCTGCCGAGCGCATCCTTGATCTGTTCGCCGGAGACAGGCGCATTGGCGCCCGTGCCGATCCAGCTGGCCACCTGGTCGCCCAGGCCGCTTTCCTGGAATTTCTGCAGCAGGCCGGGCAAGCCGCCATGCTGGTTGACCAGGTCCATCACACTGGCCATCAATCCCGATGGGGCTTCCCCGTCAGCACTTTTGTTGCCCAAAGCGCTCATCGCCTGTCCTGCAATTTGATCTAGCAAACTCATCGTATTCTCCTGAACGCTATCGATTGGTGCCGCATGACTGCGGCGTCCGGCATGAACGCAGACTATTCTGCGCCATGGAAATCATTATACTATGAATAATAACAATGCTATAATTACAATCCTGAGGCGAACGCACAGATCGCCTCACTGTCGAGGCATCCACCTCCATCATATTTAGTTCGGCCCAACTTGCAAGCGTAAATTGACAGTTTGCAAAAACGTGTAGAATTAATTTTCCCACTTACTGAGGAGTATCAACACATGAACATCAATAAAGCGGTAGACAAGGCTTACGAAAAAAAGACGTTCAAGGAAATCGCTGATGCACCCGTCGATGCGCTGCAAGGCGTGAGCGAGAAGGATGCTGAGCTGCTCAAGCAGGCGTTCAATGTCAAGACCGTGCGCGATCTGGCGAACCTGAAATACTCGAAGTGGGCGCGCGCCATCGTCACCCTGGCCGATACGGAAGAATAAACGGGGCCATGCCGCAGGCATTCCCGTCAGCACAGCCCGCCCGAGACGGCGGGTTTTTTCATTCCGGGCCACTATCGGCTGGCAAGCCGATAGCCTTGCAGAGGCCTCATTGGCTACGCCGCTGACCCTGCCCGGCATCTGCTGGCCCCTGCAAGCGAGCACGGGCCACCTTGCCGTCACCACCCAGCACATCACGGGCCACTTTCGCGCCGGCGCGGGCGAAGACGCCATCATCGTGTGCGATCTGCTGCCAGCCGGAAAGTTCCGCAATGGCGCGGCGCGCCACTGGTGCCGCACGCACCAATGCTACTGGGGCACGCAGGCCGACGTGGCCGACTGGCAGGCAACGCGGCAGATGCGTTGCCGCCAGCACGCCAGCCCCATGGGCTACGTGCTGTATCCGGCGCTGTTCGACCCCAGCCAGTTTCACGCCACAACCTTGCGCCCGGGCCCCGATGGCATGCTGCAACTGCGCGCCAGGGCCGATGACGGCGGCGCCCTGCTGGCGCGCGACACGGCCGCGCTGGCCATCGATTGCCGCGCCCTGCCCGGCCTGTTCCCGCCCGACGTCGTGCAGCTGAACATCACGCCGCCCGCCGCGCAAGCCTTCACCGCCGCCTTGCAGGCGGGCACGCCGCTGGACTGCAGCGACTGCGCCCGCTGCGGCCACCCGCACCTGGACCTGGGCAGCTTCGCGCTGGCGCCGCACCGGCGCCACAGCTGCGGCCATTGCGGCCACGACGCCTCGCACAGCGCCACGGCCATCGTCTCGACGCCCCTGTGGCGGCTGCGCCAACGCTACGCGCAATGGTTCTGACGCAATGCGTCTGAAGGTGCGCCCGCCCACAGTCGGCCTGGTCGCTTGTGCGTAGACTGGCGCCATCACCACCACGAGGACGGCCCCATGCCACAAACGCCACACCAGGATGAAGATGGCCAGCCAGGCGACGAAGGCGACCTGTCCGACCTGCTCAGCGAATTGCGCATCCTCTTGCCGGGCGCGCAGATGCTGACGGCCTTCCTCATCATCCTGCCCTTCAACGGCGGCTTCGCAAAGATCGTGCAGGCGGAAAAAGTCGTTTTCCTGCTGACGTTTTTCCTGTCCATGACCAGCCTGGTGCTGCTTAGCGCGCCAGCCATCCAGCATCGCGTGATGCGCCCGCTGCAAGACCGCGAACGCTTCAAGCGCGTGGCCGACCGCATCATGATGTGCGGCGCTTTTTCCCTGGCGCTGGCGTTTATTTTAGGCACCAACCTAGTGATGTCGGAAGTGTTCGGCCACATCGCCGGCATCATCGCCGGCGTGCTGATGGGGTCACTCATCATTTGCATGTGGTGGTGGCTGCCCCTGCACCTGAAAAGCAGCAAGAATATCTGAGCGAAGCTGGCAGCGCCCGTCCGCGCCCGGCAACTATCGTAGGCATAGTCGCTTTCATATTCTGCGTGTCAATATTTTCCATGGGATCAGAAATTCCTTGCGCCTGCCGTCTCCGAATGACATCAGAGCGATTCGCCCATCCTGGCCATCAGCATGGCTGCCGTCATGCAAATACAGCTTGCGCACATCGACGCCAAGATTAGTATGAATGCAATATTTTGCCTTTATACAAGCAGTATCGATGCCTCATTGAAAGGATGACAACTTGGATCCCGATCTCGACCTCCTCAAGAAACAGATTGAATTGATGGCCTTGCACGCGCAATCGAGCATGGACCCCGCGCAAGCAAGGGCATTCGAGGCGGCGACACGGAAAATGCAGGCGGAGTATGAAGGGGCAAAACGCATCCTGGCCGACAAAAACTCCAGCGCGGATGCTAAGAAATATGCAAAGGACGTCACGGACGCCATCAACAAGAACTTGCCCAATATGGTCAAGGGCGTGCTGTCCGCGGCCAGCGCCTTCAAGTCGGGCGACTATGTCAACGGCAGCGCCGCCATCATGGATATCTGCGCCGCTGGCATGCAGCTGATCGGCAGCCTGTCAGCCGGCGCCAGTCCGTACGGAGCGATATTCGGCGCCCTGTTCAGCATTGTCGGTCAACTGCTCACCTATTTCGGGCCAAAGCAACCTTCTCTCAAGGATCAGATCATTGAGGCGATGAAAGGGTTGAATGCTGATGAAAAACTGCGTGAAGTCAAGGCCAATGGCAGTGCGGTTGATCAATATATGGCGACCATAGGCCGCATCAAACTGGATCTGTCCGAAATTCTGCCGACGCCCTTGAACACGGTGGAGAATCGGGTGAAGGTGCACAAATGTCTCGATAGTTGCATTATTTCAATAAATAATGCGTTTACCATTATTTCCGTTTTATACGACAAATGGATGACCGCCGAATGGCTGAAGGACGAAAAAACCCAGGACCTGGAGAAATGGCCGGAAATCCTCGGCGTTTTCTGCCGCACCTATGCCGATGCGCTGCTCGCCCATGTACTGCTGGAGTCCCTCGTCGACCATGAAATGGTGGGGCGGCAGCTGGAGCAGGCCTCGATTCGAAATCCGGACTACAAGAACACGCCGCACGAGTATGACGCGATCTACGACCGTTTGATACGGCTCGAAGCGGACATGGAGGCGCTGCCCAAGCTGTGGAACGACGGCAATACCCAGATGCTGGAATGCCTGAAGGCGATCGAACCGGTCGCCCGCGACCGGGGCCTGTTCGTTCACCTGGGCACCAACATGAGCAAGAACCTCTACGCCGCGACGGGAAGCACCGTCACGCGGACCGGCGAATGGAAGCCTTTTCAGATCGGCTACGGCAATCGTGGCCGCCGCTTCGCCATGACGATGCCAAAGACGGAGGCGGGCTCGCTGAAGCCGCGCTATCACCTTTTCTTCTGCCAGCACTGGAGCGCGTCCGATAACGGCGACATGGAACACGGCTGGATGGATCCGACCACGATTGAAGTGTCGGGCATGAAAGAAGTATCCGGTGATAAATTCCATGACGTCTGGGCGCTGCCGTCCCCCGACGACAGCCACGCATCGTTCGTCTACACGGCACGCAATGAAGGCAGGCAAGGCTCCATCAAGCTGCATCAATTGAATGACAGCGGAGAGTTGAAGGCCGGAAATTGGCAGCCGGCGACCAAGGCCGGCGTCGTCAACGTCCGCGCCATCACCCATCCGCCCGCGACATTGCCGGATGACCCGGACGGGGCCGCCATGCTGCCTGCCCTCCTGCAAGGGACGGACCATTACAACTCCATCATGTACGGCGCCCTTGCCGCTTCCGGCGAGCTTTACGTCGACCAGTCAAATACCCGCTGCTACGTGCCAGCGCCGTGGGGCAGCTATACCGGTATCGATGTCGATCCCTACTACGTCTGGGTTTTCGGGCCGATGGGCCTGGCGTGCGCCACGCACGCCTCGGTCATCAGCTGTATACGCGGCATCATCAAATCGCCCAGATGGATCAGCCATATCCCCGAAGCGCTGATCGGCGACACGCATACCCATCCGGGCAAAACGTGGTGGGACAGATATACCCAGACGAGGATTCCCTACCCGCCGCTGATCGGCATCCAGTCGCTGTCGCCGTGCAAGGATGGCACCCTGTTCGCCAGCATCACGACACGCACAGTTACACCTGCACAACGTGGCGGAGAAGTCGCTTACATCGCGACCGATACGCCAGCCCTGTACACAGCCCTCTACAGCATCAATATCAAGGATGGCAGCCTCAACGTGGGGCCGTGGAGCAAGCTGCCCGGCGGCCCGCAGGCGCAACAGGTCCAGAAGATGGCCATCCCCTGCTGGTCGCTATTTGCAAGTTTGAAAGCACAGCTGGCCAAGACGCCTGTCATGGCCCCGCCTCCGCTGCGAACTGCCCGACAGACCACGCTGTAAGCCTGCCCTGCCGCCTTGGCTCGCCGTGGCGGCAGGAATCACACAGATAGCAGGCGACGCACGGCGGAAGGAAACGCAGCGTGGGCAAGCCGCTAGCCCGCCTTTTGCAAAATGGTGATCTTGCCGTCCGCTTCCAGGAACGCGCATTTCATGTCAGCCAACGGACAATCGGCCTCGCGCAGCGCCTGCTCCACATCGCCGCCGGCCACCCGGCATTTCTTGACGACATCCTCAAAAATCTGCCCGTCGCGCCCCAGCAGCACGGGCGTGCCGTCGACCAGCTCGGCGAACTTGCGGCTGCGCGAACTCAGCCATGCGATCAGCATGTTGAGGCAGATCAGGGTCAATGCCAGTACCAGGCCGGCAGGAACGGAATCGTCGCCTCCGGACAAGGAATTCGATACGGCTTCGCTCAGCAGCATGACGACGAGCAAATCGAACGGCGTGAATTGCCCCACCGTCCGCTTGCCCGTCATGCGCACCATCAGCAGCAAGGCAAGGTAGACGATGACGGCGCGCGCCACCAGTTCCCACACCGGCACATCCAGATCGAACATGGCAATCTCCCCACAGATGATTGCCTTATTTATACGTCTTTTTGCTCCGGCATGGCCACACCGCTGGCCTGCTCCAGCAAGGTTTCACGGAAAATCCCCACCAGCGGACGCAGGTTGACCTTGTGCCAGGCCAGCCACAAGGGCGTGCGATAGCTGAACCACGGCAGTGCGCGCACGATCACGCCGGCCGGCGCGTGCTGGCGCAAGCTGTGCTGGATCATGGCCATGCCCAGCCCGGCCGCCACCAAACCCAGCGCCGTCAGCGGTTCCGTCGCTTCCATGCGGATATCGGGCGTAAAACCGGCGCGCGCGCAGGCGGCGATGAAGTTATCGTGTTTCAGCACGCTTTCCTTGTGCAGTACGGCAATCCACTCCTGGCCCGCCAGGTCCTCAGGCGTCAGCTCCGCCTTGTGCGCCAGCGGATGCGTTTCCGGCAAGGCCAGCAGCATGGGGTCGCTCAGCACTTGCGCGCAATCGAGGTCCGGGTCGTCCGGCAGCGGCGGTTCGCACAGCAGCGCGATATCGAGACTGCGCTGGCGCAAGCCCTCGATTTGCTCGGCCGAATGCAGGTTGTACAGGGCGATGTGCACCTGCGGGCGCGTGGCGCGCAAGGCGCGCAAGCCATCGGGCAACACGCCCGCATGCATGGCGTTCTCGATGTAGCCGATGCACAGGCCGCCCTCGTCGCCCCGTCCCAGGCGTTTCGCCAGGGCTTCCAGGCGATTCCCGTGAGTAATGAAAGCGCGCGTTTCGGCCAGGAAAGTATGGCCGTCGCGCGTGAGGCGGATGCGCTGCGCGCTGCGCTCGAACAGGGTCAGGCCCAGCCTGTCTTCAAGCTGGGCGATTTGCCGGCTCAGCGGCGATTGGGAAATATGCAGGCGCTCGGCGGCCCGCCCCACGTGTTCTTCCTCGGCCACGGCGATGAAGTATTGCAATTGGCGGATGTCCAGCATGTAAGACCTTTCAGGACTCAAGTTACGCCAATTATGTCTTGGACAGGCTTAACTTGTCCAGCTATTCTGTCTTCACTGATCCACACATTGAAGGAAAACATCATGAGTATCAAACACTTACTGACAGGCAAACTGGGTTTCGGCACGGCGCCGCTGGGCAATATGTTCCGCAACATTCCCGAGCAAGAAGCGCTGGCGACCGTCGACGCGGCCTGGGAATCGGGCATCCGCTACTTCGATACGGCCCCGTTCTACGGCGCCGGCCTGGCCGAGCTGCGTCTGGGCGCCGCCCTGAAGCAGCGCCGCCGCGACGAATACGTACTGAGCACCAAGGTCGGTCGCCTCATCCTCGATGAACTGGAAGACCCGGCAAGCCGCGAACTGGGCGAAAAAGGCGGCTTGTTCGAATTTGGCCGCAAGAACAAAATCGTCGATGACTACTCGGCCGACGCCACCCTGCGCTCGATCGAAGACAGTTTGAAACGCCTGGATACGGACCACCTCGACATCGTCTGGGTACACGACATCGCCCAGGATTTTCACGGCGACAACTGGCTGACGCAATTTGAAACTGCCCGCACGGGCGCCTTCCGTGTGCTGACCCGCTTGCGTGAAGAAGGCGTCATCAAGGCCTGGGGCGTGGGCGTGAACAAGGTGGAGCCGCTGGAACTGACCCTGGACCTGGCCGAAGCCCGGCCCGACGCCTTCCTGCTGGCCGGACGCTACACTCTGCTCGACCATGAACGGGCGTTGCAGCGATTGATGCCTGCCGCGGCCAAACAAAACGTCGACATCGTCGTCGGCGGCCCCTACAGCTCGGGCATCCTGGCCGGCGGCGCGCATTTCGAATACCAGAAAGCCTCGCCCGAGATCATCGCGAAAGTGGAACGCATCAAGGCGATTGCCGCGCGCCACGGCGTCAGCGTGAAGGCGGCCGCCCTGCAATTCTCGCTGGCCAACCCGGCCGTGGCTGCCGTGATCCCCGGCGCCAGCCGTCCGGAACGCCTGGCCGAAGACCAGCAAGCATTGAACAGCATCATCCCCGCCGCCTTCTGGCAAGACATGCGCGCCGAGCAACTGGTGTCGGCATTCGCGCCGCTGCCAACTGGCAGCAACTAATATATAAAGGAAGACCATCATGGCCCATACCACCACCTCGATCGACATCGCCGCCACGCCGGCGCAAGTGTGGCAACTGATCGGCGGCTTCAACTCGCTGCCCGACTGGCTGCCCTACATTCCCAGCAGCACATTAAGCGACGGGGGCCGCATACGCCACCTGGCCAATCCGGCCGGCGACGTCATCGTCGAGCAGCTGGAAGCGTACGACAATGCGGCGCGCAGCTACAGCTATTCCATTCTGCAGGCGCCGTTTCCCGTCACGGATTACCTGTCCAACCTGCAAGTGAGCGCAATTCCCGGCAGCGATGGCGCGCGGGTCACCTGGTCGGGCCGCTTCACGCCGGTCGGCGTGGGCGAGCAGGAAGTGACGGACCTGTTCCACGGCATCTACGTGGCGGGCCTGGAAGCGCTGCAGCAATCATTATCGAAGTAACACACCACAAAGACCATTTCCGCCACAGCCAGCGTTTCTTCGCCTGCCCTGTGGCGGAATCGCGCAGATTCCGTGTTATCGTTAACAACAAGAGCAATCGCGGTTGTGTGCAGTGCAGCAGATTTCAGCCATCGCCCAGCAGAGCTTGCCCGAATCTTTTACAATGTTGTCTTTGGGCAGTTCCTGTAGCCCGAAAATACCGGCCGGCCGTCGACTCCGGTGGCGCATTGCCACTTCCGGCCGGGCCACAGCGCGCCTCTCCACCCTGTCATTCTTTACCCAACTAACAAGAACATGCACGCCTCCGTAGACCCATTGATTCCGCGCGTCACCGCGCCTTTTGGCGCTGGTTATGCCGACCTGGCCCTGGCCATCGGCGGCCTCGCCATCGGTACGGGCGAATTTGCCTCCATGAGCATCCTGCCCGTGGTGGCTGACGACCTGGGCACGACCTTGCCGCAGATGAGCCACATGATCAGCGCCTATGCGCTGGGCGTGGTCGTCGGCGCACCCCTGATCACGATCTTCCTGGCCCGCATGCCGCGCCGGCTGATGCTGATCTGTCTGATGCTGATGTTCGCTGGTGGCAACTTGCTCAGCGCCATCGCCCCCAACTATGGTTTGCTGGTCGTGGCGCGTTTTGTCGCCGGCATCCCGCACGGCGCCTATTTCGGCGTGGCGGCACTGGTGGCGGCCGCCCTGGCCGAACCGGACAAGCGGGGCCAGGCCGTGGCCCGTGTCCTGATGGGCTTGACCGTGGCGAATATCTTCGGCGTGCCGCTGGCCACGTATATCGGCCAGACTCTGGGCTGGCGCTCGGCCTTCTTGCTCGTCGCGGCGCTGGGCTTGCTGACCATGCTGATGGTGCGCATCTTCGTGCCGATGGTCGCCGCCGGCGATTCGAGCCCGCGCCGCGAACTGGGCGTGTTCCGCCGTCTGCAAGTGTGGCTGACCCTGCTGATGGTGGCGATCGGCTTCGGCGGCATGTTCGCCGTCTACACGTTTATTACGCCAACCTTGCTGGAAATCACGAAAGTGTCCCCCCTCGTCATTTCCATCTTGCTGGCCATCATCGGCGTCGGCATGACCGTGGGTAATCTGATCGGCGGCTGGCTGGCCGACCGTTCGCGCCTGTGGACCATCTTCGGCGTGCTGCTGTGGAATGTGGCCGCCCTGGCCGCCTTTACCTATACCAGCAGCAATGTGTGGCTGACGGCGATCAACCTGTTCGCCATCGGCGCCGGCATCGCCGTCGCCCCGGCCGTACAGACGCGTCTGATGGACGTGGCTGGCGACGCGCAAACCGTGGCCGCCGCCCTCAACCATTCCGCCTTCAACATCGCCAACGCCCTGGGCGCCTGGGCCGGCGGCATCGCCATCGCCATGGGCATGGGCTTGCGCTCGACGGGCTGGGTCGGCGCCATGCTGGCCTGCGGCGGCATCGTCGTGCTCGGCATTTCCGTGCTGGTGGAAAACCGCAGCCGCAATGTGGGCGGCGCGCAGCCGGCCTAATCCGTTCAGTGAGCGGCGGCCTGTTCAGGTGGCCGTTCACTGCCCGCTCGTCTAGTGCTCGATGGCAAACGCCACCGCTGCCTCGCAGTGAATCGCCGTGGTATTAAATAGCGGCAAGTCGACATCGCCGGGCTTGACCAGCAAGGGAATCTCCGTGCAGCCCAGAATCACGCCCTGCACGCCTTGCAGCCGCAGTTTCTCGATGATATCCAGAAAGATATTCCGGCTGGCGTCAGTAACAATATTCTGCACCAGTTCCGTGTAGATGATGTCGTGGACGACTTCCTGGTCGGTCGCATCGGGCGTCACCGTGGCGATGCCCAATTGCTCCAGCGCGTCGTGATAAAAGCGGCCCGCCATGGTCTGCTTTACGCCCAGCAAGCCGACCTTGCGCAAGCCCGACTGCTGCACCCGCTTCGCCGTCTCCTCGACGATGCTGATGAAAGGCAAGCCGATCCCCGGCACAACGGCCGGCGCGAAACGGTGTGCGCCATTCGCGCATAGCAGGAAAAAATCCGCGCCCATACCTTGCAGGCGCCGCCCTTCCTTGACCAGGAAGTGCTCGATGGCGTGCGAATCGGCTTGCGCCGCGTGCGCAACGAAATCGGCCTGGTCCAGGCTGACCAGCATGATGCGCGCGCTATGCGCGGGGCCGATGCGCGCCACCAGCATTTCATTGAGCAGGCGGTAGTATTCCAGGGTGGAGGCCCAGCCGATGCCGCCGATGAGCCCTATGGTTTTGTGTTGCACGTTATTCCCGGCGAAATGATTTGCGCAAATTATACGGTGACCAAGCCCGGCCATGCACTTGCCATCAAGCGTCCAGCCACAGAAACAAGGCCTTATCCGGCGTGGCGGATCGATGCCAGTTCGCTTTCAACTCCATCAGGAATCCTGCCAGATCGACGGGGTTGACTTCCAGTCCAGCCCATGGCGCGGTTTGCGCCCACGCCACCGCGATATCGGCCAGGTCGTCGGCCGCTATCCGGTCGAGCGCCTGCCCTATTGCAGTACTGAACACGTACAGATCGCCCCCCAGAATAGGCACGGACCTAAGGACAGACGCCGTCGAGTGCGTCAACAATTGCCCCAGCGACGCAAAATCCAGTTCCCCAGGCAAGGTGATGCCGGTGACAGGAAAGGAGTCGAAGGCATCCTGCCAGCTGGCACATGAGCGTATTTCTGTATCGGAACAGACAAAAATATCGATTTTTTTCATGGGACAGTCAGAGGCCCGCCTGCGGCGCCGGTCGCATCATGCCGGTTCGACGTCTCGCGGCTGTATGCGC
Source organism: Janthinobacterium sp. Ant5-2-1 (assembly GCF_001445815.1). NCBI lineage: Bacteria > Pseudomonadati > Pseudomonadota > Betaproteobacteria > Burkholderiales > Oxalobacteraceae > Janthinobacterium > Janthinobacterium sp. Ant5-2-1. The sequence continues at coordinate 13,947 of NZ_LNCE01000058.1, forward strand.
TCTCAAACGCGGCCAGGCTCTCCGCTTGCGCCCACAGGCTGGCGACATAGTGAAATTCATCTTCGAACGGCTGCTCGAAATCGGCCACGTCCGTCGCGTATTCACAATTGCGGCTTAGCATGACGAGCCAGTCGGGATAATCGAGCGCCGGGTACAAGCGGGTCAAGATGGCATCGAGCGACAACACGCTTTCGCTCCCTGCCAGATAAGCTGAGCGCAACTCGACAATGTATTTGCCAGCCAGAAATTGCTGCTCGAGCCGCTGCGCGCCACGGTAGCGCTCGATGATCACGTCGGCCAGCGGCAGCACCTCGTCAACACCGCGGGCGCTGGCCAGCAGCACGACCTCGAGGTCGTCGCCTTCCTGGTCCAGGCGCAGGCGTTCCACGGCCCAGTCGACGCAGCGGTCCGCCGGGGCAAAACCCATGCTCAGCTGGAAAACGGCGATTTCAAGTTCTGTCAGTTGTTGCATGTCTTTCATTTTTCTGATGCCCTCCTCACCCCACCTGCAGCATCTTTTGCAGCACCGCATCGAGCTCATAAAAATCCACAGGTTTGGTCAGGTGCAGATCAAATCCCGCATCGGATGCCATCTGGCGGTCCTTATCCTGGCCCCAGCCCGTGACGGCCACGAGGATGGCGTGCTGGCCGCAGGCCTGGCTGCGCAACAGCCGCGCCACGTCGTAGCCGTTCATGTCCGGCAAGCCGATGTCGAGCAGGATGACTTGCGGCATGAACACTTGCGCGGCCGCCATGCCGGCCGGGCCGTCGTAGGCCGTGCGCACTTCATAGCCGAGGATGTCGAGCGCCAGCGCCAGGCTTTCGGCCGCGTCGGCGCTGTCGTCGATAACCAGCACCTTGCCTTCGCGCGTGCCGGCAAGCAAGCGGCGATTGGGCTCGGGCGGCGCTTGCAGCGGCACGGCGGGCAGCGGCAGGCGCAAGGTGAAGGTGCTGCCCAGCCCGACGCCATCGCTGTGCGCGCTGATGCTGCCGCCATGCAATTCGGCCAGGCCGCGCACCAGCGACAGGCCGATGCCCAGGCCGCCCTGGGCCCGCGACAGGGCCGGCTCCAGCTGAGAAAACATGTCGAAGACCTTGTCCAGGTGCTCGGGCGCGATGCCGATGCCCGAATCGCGCACGGTAATGTTCACTTCGTTGTCCGTGCACGCCACTTCCAGGCCGATGACGCCGTTGGCAGGCGTGTATTTGACGGCGTTGGTCAGCAGGTTGGCGACCATCTGCCCCAGACGCGTGGCATCGGCGTCGAGCCAGATGGCTTGCGGCCATTGCTCCACGTGCACCTCGTGGCCGGACTGCGCCGCCAGCTCCGCCACGCTGTGCAGGGCCGCTTCCACCACGGGGGCCAGTTCCACGCTGGCGCGGCGCAGTTCCAGGCGCCCCCGTGTGATGCGCGACACTTCCATCAAATCGTCGACCAGGTGCGTCATGTGGCCCACTTGCCGGCCCAGCACGTCGCGGGCCCAGCGCAGCTGCGGATCGTCCAGCTGCGTCAGGCGCAGCACTTCCAGCACATTACGCATGGGCGCCAGCGGATTGCGCAGCTCGTGCGCCAGGGTCGCCAGGAACTCGTCCTTGCGCCGGTCGGCGGCCGCCAGCTGCTCGTTGAGCTCGCCAGCCTCCTTGCGCGCCAGTTGCAGCTGCTGTTCGTATTTGCGCCGGTCGCTGGCGACAAAGACGGCGATCTCGTCATAACGCACGCCCTCGTGCACGCGGCGCACGGCGTTGAACAGCATGGGGATCGACTGCCCTTGGCGCTGGCGCATGTCGAGCAGGATTTCCGACACGCTGCCCTGCACCTGCATCAAGGGCAGCCAGTGCGTCTGGTGGAATACGCGCCCGCCGATGGTCAGCAAGTCCTGCAGTTTCTTTTTTCCGAGCAATTCCGCGGCGCCATAGCCGAGCCAGCCGCAAAAGGTGGCGTTCGCCTGCACGATGGTGCCGTCGGCCGTGCATAGCAGCAAGCCGCAGGCGGCGTGCTGGAACAAGGTATTGGTATCAGGCAAGGAAGGCATCGTGTCGCGCATTACAGGTGCAGGCCGTCGAGAAAATGGCGGATGGCGCGGTAGCTGGCATCGGGCACGCTCATGTGCGGGCAATGGCCTACATTGTCGACCACGTGCAGGCTGCTGAGCGGCAGCATCTCGCGCAAGTATTCGCCCACGGACGGCGGCGCGATGAAGTCGTCGCTGCATTGCACGATCAGGGCCGGCGTGCTGTTGTGTGGCAAGACGGCGCGGTGGTCGGACAAAAACGTGGTTTGCGCAAAATGCCAGGCGATGGCCGGGTCCGTGCGGCAAAAACTGTTCACAAGATCTTCTCCCAACCCCGGCTGCCCGGACGCGCCCATGATGGCAGGCGCCATGCTGGCGGACCAGCCCAGGTAATTGCTGTCCATGGCGCCAAGCAAGTCGTCGATATCGGCACGGCTGAAGCCGCCCCGGTAGCCGGCCGCCGCATCGTCGACATAGCACGGCGACGGCGCCAGCATGACTTGCGCGGCGAACAGGTCCGGCTCGGCGATGGTGGCCAGCAAGGCGCTCATGGCACTGACGGAATGGCCGACGCAAATCACGGGACCTCCGCCAACGGCATGGATGACCTGGCGCAAATCAGCGCCATGCGCGCCGAGCCGCGCGTAGCGATCGAAATCATAGGCGTCCAGGTCGGAAGCGCCGCTGCCGACCAGGTCGAACAGCACGGTGCGGTAGTGCGGACGAAACAGCGGTTCCAGGTAGCGCCACATGGTCTGGTCGCAGCCAAATCCATGCATGAACACCATGGTGGCTGCCGCGCCCGCCAGCGGCGCATCGTTGCGTTCGTGCACGCGGACATTGTTCCGATCTTCTATACGCATACCGCTTCAACCTTGAATATTTCCATGTGGAACGTAAATTAACTTCTTGCTAGCATCTTAGCATGCGGTTTTTGTACAGGGCCAGCAGCATCGTCGCTGGACAAACTCTGCGCCACGGCGGATAATGAGAACGATTCCCATTATCAAAATACCAGGCCTGTGCCTGGTTCTTACTGTGCGCCGCCATGGCGTCCGCTGGCGGCAACAAGCCGGTTTCATGTTGAAGGTTTGTACCGCATGCGCGCTTTCTGGACTGTCATACACCGCTGGGCTGGTCTCACCATCGCCCTCTTCCTCATCGTTGCGGGCCTGACGGGCGCCGTCACGTCGTGGGACCACGAACTGGATGAATGGCTCAACGCCGACATCATGGAAACGCCGGGCCGCGGCCCCCTGCAGCGGCCGTTCGTGCTGGCGCAAAAAGTGGCCGCCGCCGATCCGCGCGTGGAAGTCAATTACATGACCCTGGGCCTGGAGGAAGGCCATGCGGCCGCCTTCATGGTGCGCCCGCTCACCGATCCGGCCACGAACAAGCCGTTCGTGCTCGACTACAACACGGTCTACATCGACCCCGTCACGGCGCAGATCACGGGCACGCGCGATTCGACGGCCATTTCCCTGTCGCGCCGCAGCCTGATGCCGTTCTTGCGCCACCTGCACTACAGCCTGCACGTGCCCGCCTTCTGGGGCATGGACCGCTGGGGCTACTGGCTGATGGGCACGGTTGCCCTCATCTGGCTGCTCGACAGCATGGTGGCGTTTTATCTGACCACGCCGCGCCGTTTGCGCCCGCGCGCGCAGGACGAGGCGCCGCGCCACCGCGACGCCGCCAACTGGTGGCAGCGCTGGAAACCGTCGTGGGTGGTGCGCTGGGCGGCCGGCGGCTACAAGCTCAATTTCGACTTGCACCGCGCGGGCGGCCTATGGGTGTGGGCCATCATCATCGTCGTCGCGTTCACGTCGTTCTCGCTGAACCTGTACCGCGAAGTGTTCTATCCCGTCATGTCGCTCGTCTCGACCACCACGCCGGGCCCGTACGAAACGCAGACGCCGGCGCCCTACGGCGCGTATATCACGCCCGCGATCGGCTTCGAGCAAGCCGTGTCCATCGCCAAAAAGCAAGCCGTGCAGCGCGGCATCACGGCGCCCATCGGCGGCATTTATTACGGCGGCAATTACTCGTTCTATAACGTCTCATTTTTTGATCCCGCCGATGAATTCGGCGCGGCCGGCATGGGCTTGTCGAACCTCTACGTCGACGGCATGGACGGCAGCATCATCGGCCAGCACAAACCGTGGGAAGGCACGGCCGCCGACGTCTTCGTGCAACTGCAATTCCCACTGCACTCGGGCCGCATCCTCGGCATGCCGGGACGCATCATGATGTCCTTCATGGGTGTCATGGTGGCGATGCTGTCGGTGACGGGCATCGTCATCTGGGAAAGAAAACGGCGTTCGCGCCGGCTGCAGGCGAAAATGCCATAGCAATCCACCTGAAGCAACCGCTCCACAAGGGCGCAGGCGGACTCATTCAGCCTGCGCCGCACACGCGCAACGCGCAACTAATAATAGCGGCCATCCCACCTCCTCACTTTGCTACACGGTAGCCGGCACATGCCGGCTGTCCGCGCTACTCTTTCCATGCGACTAATGCAGTTTACTTGCAATAACATGACGCGCCAACTATTATTGCAACTCAATTGCACTTACACCTTCGCGCTGCGCCTGCGTCCAGCGCCAACATTCCATACGCCTTTTAGAGAGTCCTATGCGCCATCATGTATTCGCAGCTGCCATGCTGTCCACTGCCCCGCTCGCTTACGCGGCGGACGACGTCACCTTGCAAACCATCAAAGTCCGCGCGGACAGGCCTTCCAGCATCGACAGCGTCGTGCTGGTCGAAAATACGCAAGCGCAGAACAGGACTTTGGGCGGCATGCTCGAGCATGTCTCTGGCGTGCAAAGCAGCGCCTTCGGCCCGAATGCCGGCGCCCCCGTGATTCGCAGCCTCAGCGGCAGCCGCGTGCAAATTCTCGAGGATGGCCAGTCCATCCTCGGCATGAATGCGCTCAGCGGCGACATCAACATCCCGTTCGATCCCCTGTTTGCGCGCAGCGTGACCGTCAACAAATCGTCCGATAGCGTGCGTTTCGGCGGCAATGCGATCGGCGGCAGCGTCGACATCGATTCCGGCCTCGTTTCCAGAAAGATGGAGAGCAAGGAGAGAGATCTGGAGCTGATGCTGCGCAAAGGCTTCAACGATGCCGACGCGCAAGGCTTGCGCATGAATTTCAACGATGGGAAGCGTTTCTCTACGAATCTGCAGATGTCATTCCAAAAGATCGGGCATTACGATATTCCCGGCAACAGCAAGGCCGGCGTGTGCAACAGCCAGCTGTTCCCAGTGAAAGGTGGCGTGAATACCTTCCTGGCCGACAGTTGCCAGAAAGAGGCGAGGATCCAGCAAGTCTATAGCAAGGCTTCGCAACCGTTTATCGACCAGTTCATGACGGAAAATCCTGACTGGGCGGATGGCGATTTTTCCTTCTATACCAATCAGCCGACGTCTGTCTGGCAGCGCAAGACCTACGTCAATCCGGCCAACCCCGCTTACGTACCGGGTACGCCAAAGACGGTGCAGAACAAGATCAACAAGGACGTGACTCCCGACTACCACGGGACCCTGGGCAACAGCCATGCCAGCAATTCCCACTTTGCCGTCGGCAGCACCTATTTTTTCGATCGCGGCCACGTGGCCGTCAGCCTCGATACCAAGAATAGCGAGTATGGCGTGCCGGGCTTTTCCATGGAAAACAAGTCTTTCGGGGCCAACCATGACGAAGGGCTGCCCGTCGGCGTCGTGATCAGCCAGGATAAATATGCGCTGGAAGCCACTCTGCGCGACCCCGTCGCGTATATGGAAAGCGCGCAGCTGCGCGTGTCGCGCCTGAACAATACGTCGGGAGAACGCCTGGGAGCGGCCAAGGCGAATGACTACCAGTTCGACACCAATCAGGCCGAGCTCCTGCTGGCGCACCGGCGCGCGGGGCCCTTGAGCGGCTTGCTTGGCCTGAGCCATCAATCCCGCGACATCACCGGTAGCGGGCCGCAGCTTTACCTGCCCGATGCGAGCACGGTCAGCAGTGCGCTGTTCGTCAAGGAAAGCCTCGATGCCGGCGGGGCCACCTTCGATGCCGGTTTTCGCCATGAAAAAGTCGAGCACGATATCCGCCAGAGCGGATTCAAGACGTCGAGGAATGCGAAAAACGCCAAACTCGAGGACAGGTCATTCAGCCTGAACAGCTATAGCCTGGGGGCCTCGGTCAAGCTTGCCCAGCTGTTCGGTGCCAAGCTGCGCCATGCCTCGTCGGAAAGAGCGCCCGACGTCAATGAGTTGTATGCGAGCAACCGCCACTATTCGATCATGACCCAGGAAGAAGGCAACCAGGATTTGAAGGCCGAGCGCGCGCGGAATACCGAGCTTACAGGCTTGTTCGCCAATAGCGGCTTCCAGATGTCCGCAACGGGCTACGTCATGAAGTACGAGAACTATCTCTACCTTGGCCACTCGGGCCTGCAGACGGCCAATCGCCTGCCATTGAAATATTGGAAGCAGACCGATACGACGGTCAAGGGATTCGAGATCGACGTGTCCCAGGCCGTTCAGCTTGACGGCTACGGCAAGCTGAACCTCTCCGCATTTGCCGACCTGGTCAAGAACAAGGCGGACAATCCGGACAAGCTGCGCGCGCACAACGACGGCGCCTACCTGCCCAACATGCCCACCAGCCGCTATGGCGCAAATGTGTTGTGGGAAAACAAGGGGTGGAAGGCCAGGCTTTCCAGCACTTGGTACGACAAGCAGAAGTACCTGGGCAAGAGTGTCAGCGAGGAAGTGCCGCTCGACGGCTACACCATGGTGAACTTCCAGGTGAGCCGCGCACTGCAAGTGCCGAATTCGCCGTTTGCCGGCATCGACGTATTCATCAGCGGCACCAACCTCCTCGATGAGGACGCCAGGCCGCACAATTCTCCACTGAAATACATCGCGCCCTTGCCGGGCCGTGGCTTCCAGATTGGACTGAGCGCCAGGCTCTAAGACGCGGCGCCGTCCCGCTCCCGCCTCACCAGCGCCAGCAGGCTGTCGCCCCGGTTGCCGTCGCAGCAGACGGCCACGCCATCCGTGAAGTCGGGTGCCGTCAGCCGCGTCAGGACGCTGCCGGGCGGCATTTCCAGCGCCAGCCTGGCCCCCCGCTCCCACGCCAGGCGCACGGTACTGCTCCACTGTACGCGCTGCGCCATGTTGGCGGCCAGGCTGTCGCGGATGCGGGCAGGGTCGAACAGTGCGCGCGCCGCGCTGCTGCTCAGGTAGACGAGCGATGGACGGCGCACAACCACGCCATCGAAGGCGGCGGCCATGTCGCCGGCGGCGGCCGCCATCAACGGGCAATGCGACGGCACGCTGACGGCCAGCCGCTTGGCCTTGCTGGCGCCGTGCGCCAGGGCCAGCGCCATCATGGCGTGCAAGGCGGGTTCGCTGCCCGCAATGGCGATCTGGCGCGGCGCGTTCAGGTTGGCGACATACACGGGCGTTGTTGCGCCATGCACCTGCGCCAGCAGCGGTTCGAGCTGCGCCAGGTCCAGGCCGATGATGGCCGCCATGCCGTAACCGGCGGGATACGCCTGCTCCATCAGTTCTCCGCGCCGCGCCACCAGGCGCACGGCGTCGGCATAATCGAGCGCGCCGGCGACGACGGCCGCCGCATATTCGCCGATGGAAAAGCCGGCCACCATGTCGGGCCGCGCGCCGCGCGCGGCCAGGGAACGCGCCATGGCCACGCCGGCGATCAGCAGACACAGTTGCACGGCCCGCGTCGAGGCCAGCACGTCAGCCGTGTCCAGCGCCAAGGGATCGTGGCCCAGTACTTCCGCCGCTTCGGCCAGGGCCGTCCTCACCGCCGCGTCATCGGGCAGCGTATGCAGCATGCCCGGAGTCTGGGCACCCTGGCCGGGAAAGGTAAACAAGACGCTCATGCCAGCTCCCATGGCGTGGCCGTCAGCACGGGGCCACGATCCGTTTTCAGCAAGACCCGCTCACGCCCCGCCGCCCACTCGGCATACGCAAAGCCGCCACGGCCCGTGTCGATCTGCAGGTCCAGCCGGCACGCCGTGACGGCCGCCGCGATGGCGCGCAGGGCCTCGGCCTGCGTGGCATCCGGTGGCGCGGCAATGCGCAGCACGAGATCGAGGTCGCTGTCGGCGCGCAGCACGGGCAAGCTGCTGGCCAGCGCAAAACCCACGCCGCCCGTCGGCCCCCAAGGCCAGCCCATGGCGTCGAGCAAGGGCGCCACCTGCCGCAACGCGTCGAGGGCGGCACAGGAAAAAACCGGCACTGGCGCATGCGCCAGCATTTCCGGCGTCACGCAGCGCACGACGGCGGCGGCATCCACTTCGCACGCATGCCGCTCGCTGCGCAGCATCCCCCGCATGCCCACGGGGATGCGCCCGGGCGCCATGCTGGCGCGCCGCACCACCAGAGGCGCCGCCTGCAGCCAGGCAGAGTCGGCCCAGGCGGGCAAGGCTGCGCCGTCCGGCAGGCCGGAAACCCACAGCAAATCATGCGTGCGCCAGGTGTCCATCAGGCCACCACCGCCTTGACGGCAAAGAACAGCAACGATGGTCCCAGCAAGCAGCCCAGGCCCGTGTGAAACGTGGCCACCAGCGCGCCGTACGGCACCAGTTTGCGGTCGGTGGCGGCAAGGCCGGCCGATACGCCGCTGACCGTGCCGGCCAGGCCGCCGAAGACCATCGCGGAACGCGGCGTTTTCAGGCGCAAAAAGCGCGCCGCGGCGGGCGTGCCCACCATCACCAGGATAGCCTTGATGAGGCCCGCCGCAATGCTCAGGGCCATGACGTCCGAACTGGCGCCGATGGCCGCGCCCGTGACGGGGCCGACGATGTACGTGACGGCGCCAGCACCGATGGTGGTCATGCTGACGGCATCCGAATAGCCAAATGCATACGCGATGCCCGCGCCGACGAGAAACGGCAGCACCACGCCCAGCATCAGCGCCACGACGCCGATCAGGCCAGCCTTGCGCGCCTCCGTCGCCTGCACTTCGAAGGCCGTGGCGACGATGGCAAAGTCGCGCAGCATGGCGCCGCCCATCAGGCCGATGCCGCCGAACAGCGACAAATCGGCCAGTCCCTTGTGGCCGCCGCTATGCACGCCGCCCCAGTAAGCGAGGCCCAGGCCGATGACGATGGCGATGGCCGAGCCGTGCACGCGGCCCAGGGTCAGATACTTCGACAGCGCCACGGACAGCAGCATGATCAGGCCGACAAAGGCGAATGCCGTCACCAGGCCGTTGTGGATGGCGGCTTTTTCAAAGAGCTCAAGCATGACGGTGCTCCTTGCTCAACATCGAGTCGGCTTCGGCGGCGGGGTTTTCCATTCGCGGGTTTTCCATACGATTAATCAGCGAGATCACGGCACCGCAAACGAGCACGGAACCGATGGCGGCCAGCACGGCCACCGGACCGCCGCGCAGGGCCGCGACCACGTCCTGCTGCGCGGCCATCGCCACCACCACGGGAATATACATGGCGCCCCAGTATTCGACGCCCCGTTCCGTCATTGGCGGCAGCCATGCGCGGCGCTGCATGTAGAGACGGGCGCAGATCAGCAGCAGCATGGCGATGCCCACACCGCCCACGTTGGTCTTGACGCCCATCAGTTGCCCGAGCAGGTCGCCCAGGAAGATGCCGAGCAAGTGGCATAAGGCCAGCAGTGCGGTTCCGTAAATGATCATGATTGTCTCCGTTATAGGAATAGGAATGACTTGGTGTCTTCTCTGTTTGTTTCCCCTACCACTGCTGTCCCAGCACCTCCCTGACTTTTGCCGACGCCTGACGGTGCGGCGCGCCCAGGCGGCTGGACAGGTCCGCCAGCGGATCGGCGCGGATGTCGGCCAGGGCCGCCCGCAGGCTGGCCTCGACGGCGGCCGCGTCCTGCGCCGATGGCGCGTCCGGCTGCGCCACTTGCAAGGTTTGCCACAGCAGGCCCAGGGTGGCGTAGTTGCCAATGTCGTAGGCCATCGGCGCGATGGTGGCGGCCAGCGCTTCGAGCGCTTCCACCGTGCGCAGGGTGATGCGCGCGGCCGACGCCTTGCCCATCGCGTGCACCATCACTTGCGGATCGTCGAGCGCGATCAGGCGGTTGGCCTGGTAGCCGTGCGCGAGGAAAGCACCCGACATGGCCTTGCCGACGATCAGGCCGATCACAGGATGACCGGCCAGGCGCGCCTCGGCGTATGCGCCTGCCGCGCCGGCCAGCGCCTGGTGGATGCCGTACGCTTCTTCGCGCCGGCCGTAGGCCTGGCTGGCCACGTCGATGACGGCGACGATGGGGCGTTTCACGGCCAGCGCACGATCCTCCAGCACCACCTGCTGCACGGCGCGGGCCAGTTGCCAAGCCTCGACCAGGCCGATTTCACCCGTGCGTGCGCGCGTAAAACGGTTGTCCGGGTCGGGTAGCACGGCAAGGTAGCGCGCCGGCTCGCCCGCCAGCGGCGCGTCGACCACGCGCACGGCAGGCGGGTAATCAGGCAACGGCGCGGCATGCTGCGTCAGGGCCGCCAGCCAGACGGCGCCCCGGCTCGTATCGGTGATGGCGTTCATGCTGCAACTCCTTTGCTGTAGATGGCGCGCACGGCTTGCGGCGTGGCTTGCGGACCGGCGTCGACATCGGCCAGGCGCGCCAGAAAAAGATCTGCCTGATCGCTGCGGTGCTGTGCTGGCACGCCGCGCGCGAACAATTCGGCCACTGTGGCGCGCATCTGCGCCGTGTCGTCCTCCACGTAGGCGTCGGCCAGGCCGCTGTGGAAGCGCTGTTCGCCGCCCGTCAGGCTCCAGATGAACGGTTTGTTGCGCGAGTCGAATTCCTCCACACCCGCCTCCTGCTCGATGACTGCCGGCCCGTTGAGACCCAGGCGCGCCTCGCGCGTGACGATCAAGTAACTGCACAGGCCTGCCGCGATCGACATGCCCCCGTAGCAGCCCACCGTGCCGGCCGTAATCCCGATCACGGGCTGGTAGCGGCGCAGGTCAACGATGGCCGCATGGATATCGGCAATGGCAGCGAGGCCCAGGTTGGCTTCCTGCAGGCGCACGCCGCCCGTCTCGAACAGGATCACGGCGCGCGTCGGGATGCCGTTGCGGTTGTCGCGCGCAGCCAGTTCCAGCGCGCCGGCGATTTTCGCACCGCCCACTTCCCCCATGCTGCCGCCCTGGTAGGCGCCCTCGATGGCCAGCACCACGGCCGGCTGGCCGCCGAACAGGCCCTTGGCCACCACCACGCCATCGTCCGCCTGGGCCGTCACGCCTTGCTGCGGCAGCCAGGGCGAAGCGATGCCGCAGAACGGGTCGAGCAGTTCGCGCATGCTGCCCGCATCCAGCAGGGCCTTGACCCGGCTGCGCGCACCCCGTTCGATGAAGCTGTCACGTTCGAGTAATTGCTGCAATGTGCTCATGCCGCCCTCCCCGCTTGCAATTCTTCGTATGCTTGCTCGATGCGCATGCGCACCACGCCCGGCGTGGCGCCGCAATCGTTGATGACGATGTGCGCCGCCGGCAGCGGCTCGCCGCCGAATACGCGCTGCAACAGCGCATCCCACACGGCGCCCTTGCCATCGACGGAGGTGTTGACGACGATGCGGGTCACGCCATCGCTGCCCGGCTGCAGCAGTACTTCCAGGTCGCCCGAGCCGACGACGCCAGCCAGGGCGCGGCTAGACGCCGGCTGCCCGGCCGGGAATATATAGTCACGCGTTTCCATGCGCTTCTCCTTGTGTCAATCGGTCGAGGAACAGGGTGGCCGCCAGCAGATCGGCCGCGCCGCCCGGCGACACGCCGCGCGCCAGCGCCACCGCTTCCAGGGCCAGCAGCGCTTCGGTACCGGCGGCCGTGGCCGCGCCGCCGGCCGCCAGCACCCGCGCCGCGCCCGTTTGCAGTGCCAGCAAGGCCGGCTCGCCGCCGCGCGACAGCACGCAGGTGTCGTCGAGCTGGCTGACTATCGCCAGCAAGGCGTTCAGGCGCGCCGTCGTTTCGTTGTCGCCGCGCACCCGCGAGGTGTGCAGCTGCACCAGCCCAACGCCTGTCACCAGGGGAAAGCCGGCACGTGCCTGACCCCGCGCGCCGTCAACCTGATACTGGCGGCACGCCAGCTCGCCCTTGTTGCCGGTGGCGCCAGGCGCGCCGCGGTCGTGCAAACGGGCCAGCGCGCCGGCCCGCGCCGCCACGGCTGTTGGTGCCAGCGATGCGCCGCGCGCGCCCTGCTGCGCCGCCGCCGTCACCAGCAATCCCAGCGCCCAGATGGCGCCCCGGTGCGTGTTCACGCCGCCCGTCGCTGCCAGCATCAGCGCCTCGCCGTCGCGGCCGAGGGCGCCGATGCGCTGGCGCAGCAAGTCGTCGTCTTCACTCTGCGCGCCAGCGTCGGCCATGGCGGCAAACACGGGCTGCAGCACGCAGGCCGAATGGCACATCAGGGCCCAGTTCAAGTCCGTGTGGGCGCCACGGCTGCGCAAATCGACCAGGCCCGGTTTCGGCGTCAAGGTCACTTCATCAAGCAGCGCCTGCAGCACTTGCCGTCCCAGCACGGCGGCGCGTTCGCGCACCGGCACTGTCATCATGGTCGTCATTACCAGCTCCTGAATTTGGCGGGTGGTTGATACAGGCCGTCCGACCATTCGACCAGGTCGGCGATGCTTTTCGCGGCCAGCAGCGAGCGGTTCGCAGCGCCGCGCTGCACGCCGATATCCTCGGGCAGCGCGATCAGGCCGTCGGCGCGCAATTTGGCCGTCGTCTTCGGGTCGTGGCGCAGGCCGATCGGTGTCACGCCGGCGACTGCCGCCAGCATGACCTTGCGCTCCTCGAGCGAGCGGGCCTTGTACAGGTAGGCGATGCCCTCTTCCGTCAGCACGTGCGTGACGTCGTCGCCATAGATCATCACGGGCGCCAGCGGCATGCCGCTGGCCTGGCCCACGGCCACGGCATCGAGCGATTCGACGATGGTGGGCTGGCCGCCGTCCTGGAACGTCTCGACCATCTGCACCACCAGCTTCTTGCCACGCGCCAGCGGGTCATCCGTCTCGATCAGGTCCAGCCAGGCCGGCGTCGGATGGCGCCGGCCGTGCGGATCGTGGCCCATGTTCGGCGCGCCGCCGAAGCCGGCCAGCCGTCCATTCGTCACGGTGGACGAATTGCCCAGGCCATCCATCTGCAAGGTGGCGCCGATGAACAGGTCGACCGCGTACTGGCCGGCCAGCTGGCACAGGGCGCGGTTCGAGCGCATCGAGCCGTCGCGGCCCGTGAAGAAGACGTCGGGCCGCGCGGCCGCATAGCCTTCCATGCCCAGCTCCGCGCCGAAACAGTGCACGCTTTCGACCCAGCCCGTCTCGATGGCCGGTATCAGGGTCGGATGGGGGTTGAGCACCCAGTTGCGGCAAATCTTGCCCTTCAAGCCCAGCTGCTCGCCATACGTGGGCAAAATCAGCTCGATGGCGGCCGTATTGAAACCGATGCCGTGATTGAGCGACTGCACCTGGTGTTTTTCATACACGCCGCGGATCGCCATCATGGCCATCAGCACGTGCACGGGCTTGATCACGCGCGGGTCGCGCGTAAACAGCGGTTCGATGAAGAACGGTTTGTCGGATTGCACGACGAAATCGATCCACGAGCCGGGCACGTCCACCCTGGGTAAATCGCTGACGTCGTCGACGATCTGATTGACCTGGGCGATGACGATGCCGTCGCGGAAGGCGGCCGACTCCACCAGAGTCGGCGTGTCTTCGGTGCTGGGGCCCGTGTACAGATTGCCCTGGCGGTCGGCCATGTAGCCGGCCACCATGACGACGTTGGGTGTGAGGTCGACGAACAGGCGCGCATACAGTTCGATGTAGGTGTGGATGGCGCCAACTTCCAGCAAGCCATCCTGCAGGAACTGGGCGATGCGCAGGCTTTGCGTGCCGGCAAACGAGAAATCGAGCTTGCGGGCGATGCCCCGTTCGAACAGGTCCAGGTGCTCGGGCAGGCTGACGCTGGGCATGATCAGGTGCAGATGGTGGATCTTGTCGGGATTGACCTGCGTCAGCATGCGGGCGAGGAAGTCGGCCTGCTTCTGGTTATTGCCTTCGAGGACGACGCGGTCGCCCGGCGCCAGCAGCGCTTCGAGCACGGCGACCATGTCGCCCTGTTGCAGCACGGGGCCGCTCGCGTAATGGCGCACGGCGTCGAGGCGGCGGCGCTTCTCGGTGCGACGCGTGTCCCATTGTTTTTGCCGCTGCGCTGGCGCTGCTGTGGCGGTTGACATCTTGCCTCCGAATTAAGCTATCGAACCCTGACGATAGAGTGAAAACGGAGGCGCGACAATCAACCTGCTACCATGTTCATTACCCTGAAGTTAATGAACTCACGATAATCACGGTGATCATGGCCATCAACGAAGAAATCACGCTGAAAAAGCTCGAGGTTTTTCTCAGCTTTATGGAATTGAACAACCTGGCGCGGGTGGCCGATGCGCTGGGCCAGAGCACGGTCAGCGTGCACCGCGCCCTGCACTCGCTGGAGGACGGCTTGCGCTGTCCCCTGTTCAAGCGCGAGGGCCGCAGCCTGATACCGCTGCATGCGGCCTACACCTTTGCCGAATCGGCGCGGCGCGCGCTGGCCGAGTGCGAGGAAGGCATGCGCAAGGTGCGCGAAATGTCGGGCATCAACCCCGTGCGCCTGAAGATCGGTTCGCTGTATTCATTGACCCTGCACTGCATCCCGCAACTGGTGATAGCGCTGAAGCTGCGCCGGCCCGGTCTCGACATCGACCTGACCCTGGGCTCGAACCGCGAACTGCTGCAAAGCCTGGCCGATGGCCGACTCGATGCCATCATCGTCGGCGTGCAGGAGGAAGAACAGCATGCCGGGCTGGTTGCCGTGCCCCTGTTCCAGGACGACGTCTACCTGGCCGCGCCACTCGGCTCGCCCTATGCGGGCGCCGCATCGGTGGACTTGCAGCAGCTGCGCGACGACAAATTCGTCACCCTCAACGAGGGTTTCGTCACCTCGCAAAGCTTCAACCACGCATTCGACCTGGCGGGATTCGTGCCCGACACGGCCATGCGGGTGGGCGACATCTTCTCGCTGATCAACCTCGTCAGCGGCGGCATCGGCTATAGCCTGCTGCCGGGCCGCGTGCGCGCCTTCAGCTCGCGCATCGAACTGCTGCCGCTGGACGCGCGCTACGGTTCGCACCAGCAAATCACCCTGCTGATGCTCAACAGCCGCGAGCGCGACCCGAATTTGCTGGCGCTGGCGGCGGAGTGCCGGTTGTATGGGCGCAGGGAGCCAGCTAAATGAGTTGCTGAGCGAGGTAAACAAAATCGCGGGTATGTAGCGAAATCGGCATACAAGTGTTCATCGATTAGGCAGAATGAATCGAAAAATTATCAAATATCCATTGAGTTAAAGACAATGACAACCATCCATGGTTGTAAGCCCACATGGTGATCCGTTTCAAAGCACTGCGGCCAATGACTGTAATGGCGCGCATGTTGCTTCTCGGTTTTGTAAAATCAGATGAGGTACTGCGCTTGACTATGGTGCTCATGACTATTCTCCAATCTATGCTATGGGGGGGCAGTTGGATGGAGAATACCGATAGATTTTATGCTGCAGCAGGCCCTAGCGCAGTTACATAACGTTTGAATGAATTCGCGCTCTAGCGCAAATTCATTGAAAAAACATGATTTGCGCTAGTCCAACCCTTACGCCACATACTCTTTGAGTTCGGTACTTAAAACTGCCTTAAGTTCTGAGGCCAAACTTGGGTCTTGGATGTCGCTGACGATTTCAAGCATTGCCCGGAGGGACGACGCATCTGTTGGAAAGCGCCGCAGCCCTCGCTTAATTCGACCAATTTGCTCTTCGAGGTTCGCGATTGCATCTGCATTTTCAGGGGAAAGGATTCGCCTTGTACTACTCGCAGCCTGTAGGGTCAAGTGCGTGTGCGTACGAGCAGTGCTCTCAGCCTTCCTATCAATCTCGCACTGCCGCTTTATCTTCTCTGTTACCTCGGACGTAAGTACACGTCGCGTTGCACTAACGCTCACCGTGGGCCAAGCTATGGTAATAAGATAGTGCACGTAATCGACCGGTACTGAACTAAAAGCTTTCGCGAATTTTTTTGCCAGTGTGAGCGTGAGAGAACGTCTGGTAGGGTCTCCTGATCGATTGGTCGGAACGAAGATCGGCGGCGCGTAGACACATAATGCTTGCAGTCCTGACAGAAAATCAGATGTCGCTGCGGTTGAGGGAAGATATTGCGCCGCAGGAAGTTCGTTAAGCAACGAGTTAGCTCGCTCTCGCACTTTGTAGACCATGGAAGGGCTAATTATTTCAACTTCAATCCCAGTTCGCAGCTCGTGGTATGCCTCCGCAATTACGTCACAGGCCGTAAGCTTGAAAACTACACTGTCGCGCGAACCTTTAAAAAATACAGCAGCCGCTGGTGCCCCCAGGCACATTGAGAACCAAGTTGTCGTATCACGCTGTTTTCTTTTTGTGCGCGCATATATGTCGAGGGCATCTGTCGTGTTTGGAGATAAAGCGAAAATTGGCTGAGAGCCAACTTGCTTAACGCTCGTGCGCAAAGGTGTGGATCTAGTTTTCATGGTTCATACAATCAGTTTGTTACAGTGTTGAACTAGCTCGATCTAAAGCGAAGTATACAGCACCCATCTGATCTAGCCGAGTATTAGCCTGCTTGGTCCGCACTGTAACGTGGTGTAGTAGAAAACTTAGATTGTTCTTGCTAACAGTTATCAGCCTGCTGCCGGGCCGGGTCCGCGCCTTCAGCTCGCGCATCGAACTGCTGCCGCTGGACGCGCGCTACGGCTCGCACCAGCAAATCACCCTGCTGATGCTGAGCAGCCGCGAGCGCGACCCGAATTTGCTGGCGCTGGCGGCGGAGTGCCGGTTGTATGGGCGTGGCGAGCGCGCAACTGGCAACTGAAATGGAGTCGCAGGAGCGCCGCGCTGACATTGAAATAATAATGATGCCGCATGCCATCTGCACTTTGGACCATGCCTGTATCAGCTCAAGTTGGAAACTCTCCGCGCATATAGGTTTTCCAGAGATTGTCGATAAAGTCGATCTTGCCTTTATCGTGGCATGCCTGCGCAATCAGGCCCATATCGTCCGACACATAGCCAGCAAGGTCGGAATTTTCAGTGACTTGATACACTTTCTTGAATGCGACCTCCCTGATCCCCTTCACCAGGGCGCCTTCAGGTGGACAAGATGAAGTCACTTTTTCGTAGCTGGCACACCATGCGCCATCAAACTCAACAGATTCCCTGGCGCACAATGCAGCATCCCAGTCAGTATCTTTCTGGAAAATAGTCTCAAGAAAAATGCTGTCATTTATTGTCGCTAAAATGTCGTTTGCGGTCATCATCTCGGTATTTCGTATTGATCAGTGTGGATGCCCTTCGGTATTTCGTGTTACTACGCACCAAGCCTGGTGATGACCTGGCGCGTAATGACACGGTACAATTAAATCGCACTATCCCAAGGCGCCGACAACCTGACCGCGCAGTTGATCAACCCCACCATCGAGTAAGTTTGCGGGAAATTCCCCCACATTTCGCCCGTCACGGGATGCGTATCTTCCGACAGCAAACCCAGGTGGTTGCGCGCCAGCAGCATGGTTTCGAAGATTTTGCGCGCTTCGTCTTTCCTGCCGATGCGGGCCAGGGCGTCGATGCGCCAGAAGGTGCAGATGTTGAAGGCCGTTTCCGGTTTGCCGAAGTCGTCGGGCGCTTCGTAGCGGCGCATGTAGGGGCCGTCGCACAGCGATGCTTCCAAGGCGTCGACTGTCGCGATGAAACGGGGGTCCATGGGGTCGATGAAGTTGACTTCCGCCATCAGCAGCACGGAGGCGTCGAGGTCGCGCCCGCCCAGGCTTTCCGCGAAGGCCTGGCGTTCCTCGCTCCACGCTTCACGCAGCAGGCGCTCGCGGATCAGCACGGCGCGGCTGTTCCAGTGATCGGCGCGGTCCGGCAAGCCCAGTTTATGCGCGACCTTGGCCAGGCGGTCGCAGGCGGCCCAGCTCATCAGCATGGACGAGGTATGGACCCTGGCCCGCGTGCGCAGCTCCCACATGCCCGCGTCCGGTTCCGCATGCAGTTTGAAGGCTTGGTCGCCCACGGCTTCCAGCGCGGCGAACTCGGCTTTTCCCGCCCGGTGGAACAAGCGGTGATCAAGAAACGCCTGCGCGGCGCCCAGCACAATATTGCCGTAGACGTCGTGCTGGAAGTGTTCCTGTGCCTGGTTGCCCACGCGTACGGGACCATTGCCGCGGTAGCCGGGCAAGTGGTCGAGCATGGATTCGGGCAGTTGCTCTTCCAGGCCGATGCCGTACAGTGGCTGGATGTGGCCGCCTTTCGAGCGGGCCACGATATTCGTCAGCCAGCGCAAATACTCTTCCATCGTGCCCACTTCGGACAAACTATTGAGTGCCCGCACGACAAAGAAGGCGTCGCGCAGCCAGCAATAGCGATAATCCCAGTTGCGGCTGCTGCCAGGCGCTTCCGGAATGCTGGTGGTCATAGCGGCGATGATGGCGCCCGTGTCTTCATATAAAGACAGTTTCAAGGTGATGGCCGCGCGGATGACCACGTCCTGCCATTCCAGCGGCACGGCCAGGCGGCGCGTGTAGGTGCGCCAATAATTGATGGTTTCCTTTTCGAAGATGCGCGCCGTCTCGTCGATGCCGCCGGCCAGGGTTTCATCAGGCCCCAGCAGGAAGTTGGCCGTGCCGCCCAACACGAAATACGTTTCACTCAGCACATAATTGAGCGACACATCCGTGTTCAGCCGCAAGGTTTGTTCCGGCCCCACGTAGCGGATGTGGTGGCTGCCCTGTGTGATTTGCGGCGCCAGCTTGCCCCAATCGTAGCGGGGGCGCAGACGCACGCGGATGCGCACGGCATGATCGAGCGGCCGCACCCGGCGGATCAGCATCAGCGGGCGGAACATGCGGTCGCGGCTGAGGAATCGGGGCGCGAAGTCCGTGATTTCCACGCCGCGCCCATCCGTGTCGTACAGCCGCGTGCGCAGCACGGCCGTGTTTGGCTCGTAGAATTGCTCGCTGCGGGCAAAGTTTTCAATGTCGATGGCCCACACGCTGCCGTTTTCCGTGGCGTCCAGCAGGCCGTTGAAGACAGGATCGCCATCGAAACGGGGCAGGCAGGACCAGACGACCTGCCCCGCCTGGTCGATCAGGGCGCTGAAGGCGCAATTGCCCACCACGCCGCAGTTGAGGGATGCTTGCGCGGGAGGCAAGCTGGCGGCGTTGCTGGCGGCGGATGCATGCGCGCCGCTGGGGGTGTCATAGGATGTCGTCATCGGCTACTCCTTCTGTATGTGTTCCAAGGCGGCCAGCAAGGCTGTCCGCAAGGCGTCGGGGCTGGCCAGGCGCAAGGTGGCCACGCTGGGGCCGCTGCCCACCTTCACGCCATGTCCGCCCGCTCCTTGTACATAGGCAAAACCTGCCTCGTCGGTGGTATCGTCGCCGGCGAAGACGGGACGGCGGCCCGCGAACGGCGCCTCGGCCATGAAGGCGGCGATGGCGCTGCCCTTGTCGGTGGTGGCAGGCTTGGCTTCCAGAACCATTTTGCCATGCAACAGTAAAAGGCCGGGGCACGCTTGCACGGCGGCCGTCATTTCCTGCACGCACAGCTGCTCGAGTTCCGGCGCCAGCCGGTAATGCAGGGCGACCGCACCGCGCTTGTGTTCCACCAGCAAACCGGGGTGGCGCTCGGCCAGCGCCTGCGCGCGCGCCAGCACGGCAGACACGTCGGGTGTCGGCACGACGGAGAGGCGGCCATCGGCATCGCGCCGCTCCACGCCGTGCACGCCGGCCACGGGCAGCAGCAAGGGCGCCAGCATCGCGTCGATCTGCGCCACGGGGCGACCGGAAATGATGGCCAAGGCACCGCCATGCCGGCGCGCCAGCACGAGCAGCGCGTCGACCACGCCCGCTTCCAGGCGCACGCCGTCGGGCGTGGGAGCCAGGTCGACCAGGGTGCCGTCGAAGTCGAGGAAAACGGCGCTGCCGGACGCACTCAGCAGCTGCAACAGGGCTGCAGTATCGTCAGGAATCTCCGCCATCAAATCCCCTTGCGCCGCTTGATGCGGCTGTGGGCGTCGATCTTCGTCATGACCTTGTCGCGCTGGCGCAAACGGGCCGCATCGAGCAGCATGCGCCCGGCCCAGCGGTAGACATTGAAATGCTTCACGCGCGCCCGCATGCTCTTCATGCGCTCGCGCTGTTCCACGGGCGGCATCACGAGGGCGCGGTACAGGGCGTCGGCGCCCTGCTCGATATGGTAGGGGTTGATGATCAGCGCTTCGTGCAGCTCGCGCGCGGCGCCCGTGAATTGCGACAACACCAGCACGCCCAGTTCGTCGTCGCGCGCGGCGATGAATTCCTTGGCCACCAGGTTCATGCCGTCATGCAAGCTCGTCACCATGCACACTTCGGAAGCGCGGAAATAGCGCTGCAAATCGTCCTGTCCATGGTGCTCCGCTTTCAGCAGGATGGGCACATAGTCTCCGCTGCCGAAGCGGCGGTTGATGCGCTCGACCATCTTGCGCACCCTGGCGTCGAAACTTTGATATTCATCGAGCGAGGCACGGCTGGGGGCGGCGATCTGCACGAAGGTAAAATGGCCCACCATGCCGGGCTGCTGCTCCAGCATGCGCTCGACGGCCTGGAAGCGCTCGACGATGCCTTTCGTGTAGTCGAGGCGGTCCACGCCGATGCCCAGCAAGTGGTCAGGCGCCACGCCCAGTTCGCTGCGGATTTGCGCGCGGCACGTGGCCACGTCGGGCTGGTCCGGGTTATCTTCCGGCCAGGCGATGGAAATCGGGTAATCCTCGACCTGCGTCATCTCGCCGCCATAGGAAATGGTGGACGCTTCCGGTTCGATACGGGTTTCCAGGTAGCGGTCCACCGTTTCGAGGAAATTCTTGCGGTGGAATGGCGTGTGGAAGCCGAGGATTGTGCTGCCCAGCAAGCCATCGAGGATTTCTTCGCGCCATGGGCAAATGCCGAACGATTCCGAGTTTGGCCAGGGGATATGCCAGAAAGTAATAATCGTCGCCTTCGGCAAGGCTTCGCGCACCATGCGCGGCAGCAAGGCGAAATGGTAATCCTGCACCAGCACGACGGGGTTGTCCGTCTTCGCTTCCGCGATCACGGCGTCGGCAAAGCGGCGGTTGACCTTCACATACTGCTCCCAGTCGGACGAGCGGAACACGGGGCGCACATGGGCGATATGGCACAGCGGCCACATGCCTTCATTGGCGAAGCCATAATAATAGCCCTGCTCTTCCTCTTGCGTCAGCCACACGCGGCGCAAGGTATAGCTGGGATTGTCGGGCGGCACGGGCACGTGGTCGAGTTTATCCACCGTCTCGCGGTCGGCGGAACCGGCGCCATGCGCGATCCACGTGCCGGAACAGGCGCGCATCACGGCTTCCACGGCCGTCACCAGGCCGCTGGCGGGACGCTGCACCGCAACACCGGTCTCCGTTTTGGTGTGGATGTACGGCTCGCGGTTCGATACCACGAGCACCTGGTCGCCGGACAAGTCCGCTTCAAGCAAGGCACGCAGCTTGTCCGGCGTCCAGTCGGACGACCAGCCGTTATCGCCCTGGCGTTCCAGGTGGTATTCCTGCAGCAATTCGCGCAAGTCGCCGATCAGCGGCTGCATTTCCGGCGGCGGCGCGGGCGCGGCGGCCGGTGCGGCGGCGGCAACGGCTGGATTGTTCTTCGACAGCAATTCGCCGCGCAAGATGTCCTTCACGGCCGCCAGCCAGCCGCGCCAGCTCAGGTGCGCCACGAACACGGTCATCAGGGAAATCAGCACGGCCAGCACGGCCAGGAAGGCAAAGATAAAACGCTTGGTATCCGTATTGCGGCGCTCGACAAAGCTCATGTCCTGCACCAGCACCAGCCGGCCTAGCTGGGATGCATCCTGCATCACGGGCGTTTCGCTGAGGTGGACCTGGCCTTGGGGCAATTGCGCCAAGGATTTGTACAGGCCGCCTGTGGGCGGCGTGCTCCAGCAACCGATGGAAGCGGGGTATTGCGCGGACTGGTACAGCAAATGCCCCGCGTTGTCGCAAAAGCCGATGGCGATCAGGCGCTCGTCGCGCGTGGCGCCCTGGAACAGTTCGCTGATGCGGGTGGTGTCCTGCGCGGGCAGGTATTCGGTCAGCGAGGGCCGCAGGGTGCCGGCGAGCAATTCTGCCCGGCTGTCAAGGTCGCGCACATACCAGCGCAGGGTGATATTGTCGAGCAGGGGTACTACGATATAAGCAAACAGTCCCAGCACCAGGGCCAGTGGCAGGATGAAGCGCAAGGACATTCGGAGTGATCGTACTATCATCGTTTTCCTTTGCAAAAACAAAAAGCATGGCAAGTATGACTATGTTTCCACTGCGGCGACGCCCGTTTGCTTTCCGTATTGAAACGTCAAGGTGACATGGCGCAGCGCAGCAATTTCATCCAGTATCCACGTTGACGCAAGTCTTATCCGTACGGCAACGCACGCCCCCGTTACGCCATCTGCCCGTAAAATACCCGCTTCCGACATCCCCCCACCAATTTCAAGGAGTTTTCGCCTATGGATCTCAGCACGTTCCACTCGCTGATGGGAGGCCCGCTGCGCTCTGCGCTGACAGTGCTCGTTTCCGCCCTGCTCGTCACCCTGGTCGCCATCGGCATGCACCGGGCCGGCATCGGCCTGCTGAGAAGGCTGGCCAATGGCCATCCGCTTGCCAGCAACGTCGCGCGCGTGGCCTTCCGCGCCAGCCAGCTGTGCCTGATCGTCTTCGGCTTGCGCATGGTGCTGGCCAGCGCGCCCGACGATACGCCGGGGCTGGTCGCCATGTCGCACCTGGCCAGCGTGGCGCTGATCATCGCGCTGACCTGGCTGGCCATGCAATGCATCGAGTCGCTCAGCATCACGATTTCCCAGATCAATCCCGTCGATGCGGCCGACAACCTGCGTGCGCGGCGCCGGATCACCCAGGCCCGCGTGCTCACGCGCAGCGCGCACGCCATCGTCGTCCTCCTGGGCCTGTCCTTCGTGCTGCTGACCTTGCCCGGCGCGCGGCAGATCGGCGCCAGCCTGCTGGCCTCGGCCGGCGTGGCGGGCCTGGTGGCCGGTATCGCCGCTCGCCCCGTGCTCGGCAACTTCATCGCAGGCCTGCAAATCGCGTTCTCCCAACCGATCCGCATCGACGACGTACTGATCGTCAACGGAGAATGGGGCACGGTCGAGGAAATCAAGGGCACCTACGTGGTCGTGCGCGTGTGGGACGAGCGCCGCCTGATCGTGCCGCTGCAGTGGTTCATTGAAAATCCGTTCGAGAACTGGACGCATACCTCCTCCGAGATCCTGGGCACGGTGTTCCTGTGGCTCGATTTCAGCATCCCGATAGAGCCGCTGCGCGCGGAACTGACGCGCATCTGCGAGTCCGCCAAGCAATGGGATGGCCGCGTCTGCACCGTGCAGGCGACGGATTCCAACGAGCGGGCCGTGCGCGTACGCTTCCTCATCAGCGCGGTAGATTCAGGCACGGCGTTCGAATTGCGCTGCATCGTGCGCGAGCAGATGCTGGCCTTCATCACCACCCATTATCCGCACGGCCTGCCCCGCTTGCGCTCCACGCACGACCCCATCGAACTGCATGGCATGCAGGCGCAGAACGACAGCGTGTCGCTGTACAAAGTGTAAAGAAACCTGCGGCGCGCTGCCCTTGCCCGCGCGCCGCTACAATGGTTCGCATGAGCACCACCGCCTGGTTCATCCTGATCGGTTGCCTGATGCTGGCGCGCGGCCTGGGCGCCGACGGCATCGCGCGCCTGCCATTGACCTCGGCAATGGCTTACCTGGGCGTGGGCCTGCTGCTGGGCCCCATGTTCCTCGGCCTGTTCTCGTTCGACCTGGTGCAGCAAGCGCCCCTGCTGGAAACCCTGACGGAAATCGCCGTCCTCATCTCCCTTTTTTCCGCCGGCGTCAAGATGCCCGTGCCTTTCAGCCTGGCCCGCTGGCTGCCGCCGCTGCGCCTGGCGTGGCTGTCGATGGCCATCTCCGTGGCCCTGGTGGCGGCCTTTGCCTGCCTGGTGCTGGGCCTGCCCTTGGGCGCAGGCGTGCTGCTGGGCGCCATCCTCGCCCCCACCGACCCCGTGCTGGCCACCGACGTGCAGCTGCGCCATGCGGGCGACAGCGAGCAATTGCGCTTCACCCTGACCAGCGAGGCGGGCATGAACGATGGCAGCGGCTTTCCCTTCGTCATGCTGGGCCTGGGCTTGCTGGGCCTGCACGAGCTGGGACCGCATGGCGCCAACTGGCTGTGGCGCGACCTGGTCTGGGCCAGCGCGGGCGCCATCGGCCTGGGTGCGGCCGGCGGCGCGCTGCTGGCCTGGCTGGGCTGGCAGGTGCGCGCGAAGGAGCCGAAACACGCCATGCTGGACGACTTGGCGGCCCTGGGCTTGATCGCCCTCGTGTATGGCGTGGCCACGTGGCTGCACGCGTGGGGCTTTTTGGCCGTGTTCTTTGCCGGCGTGGCCTTGCGCCAGACGGAACTGCGGCTGGCCGGCGCGCCGAAAGACCGGCAAGGCTTGCTGCAGGCCGAGGAAACCCATGCCGTGTCCGCCGCCAAGCCGCACGACAGCGACGTGACGCTGACCGTCAGCGGCGAAGCCCTCGTCTTCAAGGAACACCTGGAACGCCTGTCCGAACTGACCCTGGTGCTGCTGCTGGGCGGTGCCGTCACGGCCGCCGCCTGGAGCTGGCAGGCGTGGAGCGTGGCGCTGTTCCTGCTGCTGGTGGCGCGCCCTGCCAGCGTGATGCTCGGTTTGCTGGCATCGGGCACCAGCGTGCGCCTGCGCGGACTGGCCGCGTGGTTCGGCGTGCGCGGCATCGGCTCGCTGTATTACCTCAGCTATGCCACCGCGCATGGCTTGCCGCGCGGCTTGGCGCGCGAACTGGCCGACATTACGCTCGTCGTTGTCATCCTCTCCATCGTCGCGCACGGCCTGACGGTCAAACCGCTGCTGGAACGCTACTGGCGCAAATAGCACCGGTGGCCCCCATTTGTCTCTGCTTCAAAGCAATGTTTTGTCAATCGCCCCTATGCCGGGCAGAAATATTGTTAAGATAATTAAAAATGGCAAAAGAGAGAATCAATGAAACGAAGAAGCGTGCTGGGACTGGGCGTCTCGATGGCCCTGCTGCAAACGGGCTGCGCCACCGATCCGGCCCGGCTGGCGTGGGAAACGGCATTTGACGGCTTCATGCGCGACGGCCTGGCCCGCACGGAAACACCGGGCATGAGCGTGGCCGTGGTGCGCGGCGAGCAAACGATTTTTGCGCGCGGCTATGGCTGGGCCGACATCCAGGCCGGCAAGAAGGCCGATGCCAACACGGTGTTCCATGTCGCCTCCGTCAGCAAGCTCGTCACGGCCACGGCCGTCATGCTGCTGCTGGAACAAGGCGCCTTCCAGCTCGACGACAAGGTGGCGGCCTACCTGGACTTCCCGTTCATGCATCCGAAGTTTCCCGACGTGCCCATCACCTTTCGCCACTTGCTCAGCCACACCTCCGGCATTTCCGACGCCGTATACGAAAAGACGACGACGTTTGCCGTGCAAGGCGACCCGCGATTGCCCCTGCGCGACTTCGTCAAAGGCTATCTGTCGCGCGGCGGCGCCTGGTATGACGCGGACGTGTCGTTTGCCGCACGGCCCGGCACGGAATGGCGCTACAGCAATGTCGGCATCGCCCTGCTCGGCTATCTGGTGGGCCGTTTGAACCCCGATGGCCTCGACGCCTTTACGCAGGAGCAGCTGTTCGAACCGCTGGGCATGGACAACACGGCGTGGAAACTGGCCGGCTTGCCGCGGCGCGCCATCGTCGCCCAGCCTTACGCGCACAAGGAACCGGGCCTGCAAGTGCTGCCGCCCGTCGGCTATCCGGACTGGCCGGCCGGCCTGCTGCGCAGCTCGGCGCATGATTTTGCCCGCTTCCTGGCCATCTTCAGCAATGGCGGCCGGGTCGATGGTCACCGCTACCTGCAAGATTCCACCCTGCAATCGTTTTTTGCCCCGCAAGCGGCCCCCGTCGTGCCTGCGGACTCGTCCGTACGCCAGGCGTTGGTGTGGCTGCTGCGCGACGTCGACGGCAAGGTGCTGGCCACGCACAGCGGCGGCGACCCGGGCGCCGCGTCCGTCGTCTGCGTCGACCGCGCCAGCAAGACGGCCGTGCTGGCTTTTGCCAACGTCAGCGCCGACAAGGAGTTTCGTTCATTCCAGAAAGAAGTCGTGCTGCGCCTGCTGGCGCATGGCGGCGGCGCGCAAGCGCGCTAGGCATGCCGCTTGTGTGAGCGGGCGCACGGTGGCGCCCAGGCAAGAACGTATGCTGTGCTGGTCAGATTTGACACTCAACGAGGAGACTGGCATGACGAACCGCATCGGCAACAAGGACGTGGCGCAGCAGCGCAGCAAGAGTGAAAAAGCCCGCATCAAGGCACAGAACATCGCCAACGAGGCGGTCAAGAAGGCCGAGGCCAGGGCCAGGTACCGCAACGCCGTCAAGGGACAACCGGGCCAGCCGGGCCAGCCCGCACCAGCAAGCTAGGCGCCGAACCAGCCGCGCAGTTTCTCGGCGGCCCGTTCCTTGACCTCGGCCGTGATGTAGGTGGCGACCGTGGCGACGGCCGCCGCCAGCACGGCCAGGTCATCCGCATAGCCGACCACGGGCGTGATGTCAGGAATCGCATCGATGGGCGAAATGAAATAGCCGAGCGCACCATAGATGGCCGTCTTGGCCCACAGCGGCGTATTCGGCTGCTGCGCCGCGTAGTACAGCCACAGGGCTTTCTCGATGACTTCGCGTCCCGCCGTCTTGGCGAACTTGACGACCTTGTCCCAGAAGCTGTCATCCGTGTATTTCTTTTCATACTGCTTGTCGGCCTGGGGGGCGTGGTCTTCTTCCAGATTCTTTTTTCTGCCAAACATCTGCTGCTCCTGTCTGCCGCGCACGGCGTTACGAATGCGCACCTTAGCATAACGGCGCGGCAGGTGCGCGGCGTACAAGGTACGCTATATCCATGGAAATATCCGCCACCACCACGGCCCGCGCCGCCGGCCTGCGCTACACGGGCGACCATCAAAGCGGCATCGCCCGATCGGGCAAGCCCGGCAAGTTCCGCTACCGCGACGCGGATGGCAAAGTCCTGCGCGATGCCGCCACCCTGGCGCGCATCAAGGCACTGGCCATTCCACCGGCCTGGACGGACGTGTGGATCTGCCCGCTCGCCAACGGCCATTTGCAGGCGACGGGACGCGACGCGCGGGGCCGCAAGCAATACCGCTACCATGCGCGCTGGCGCCAGGTACGCGACGAAGTGAAATATGAACGCATGCTCAGCTTTGGCCGTGCCCTGCCCGCCATCCGCGCCGCCGTCGCGCGCGGCATGCAGCTGCCGGGCTTGCCCCGTGAAAAAGTGCTGGCCACCATCGTGCACTTGCTGGAATTGACGATGATGCGCATCGGCAACGAAGAATACGCACGCACGAACAAATCGTTCGGCCTGACCACCCTGCGCACGCGCCACGTGCAGGTCGACGGCAGCGCCGTGGCTTTCCACTTCAAGGGCAAGAGCGGCGTGCGCCACGATATCCGCCTGAGCGACCGGCGCCTGGCCAAGGTGCTGCAGCGCATGCGCGAACTGCCGGGGCAGGAACTGTTTCAATATGTCGATGAGGACGGCGCGCGCCACGGCATCGGCTCGGGCGACGTCAACGATTACCTGCGCGAGGTGACGGGCGAAGACTACACGGCCAAGGATTTCCGCACCTGGTCCGGCACCCTGCTGGCCGCGCTGGCCCTGCAGGCGTTCGAACAGGTCGATTCCGATGCGCAAGCGAAGAAAAACATCGTGCAGGCGATCGAGTCCGTGGCTAAAAAGCTGGGCAATACGCCGACGATCTGCCGCAAATGCTATGTGCACCCGGCCGTGCTGGAATCGTATCTGGATGGCAGCTTATTGGAAGGCATGCGCGCACGGGCGCGGCAGCAGATGCAGGACGATTTACAGGCGCTGGCGCCGGAGGAAGCGGCCGTGCTGGCCTTGCTGCAGCAGCGCCTGCAGGGCGCGGTCAAGCCTGGCGCGCAGGCTGGGGCTGGCACTGGGCCGACAGCGTAAGGGCGTCGCTGCTGCAAACGGGCAAGGCGCCGTGGCCTGCTTCGCGCGCCACTGGCGCCGGCGCGGCATCGCTTGCCGGCGCCTCGCCCATCGTCATCAAGGTGGCCGCCAGGGTCGAGAAAGTGAACAGGCAGATCAGCAGGAAGGGCTTGTTCACGTGGATGGACTGATCTGGCTTTTGCATCGCATACTCCGTCGGACTGGTTGGCTGTTGCAGCATGGACACGATCATCGCGTGTTTCCGCAAAGCATACAATCAGACAGTTTCGACAAGGCGGGTAGGACAGCGCTGACAGACTCAGCCATGCATCAGCTGGCGCGCATTTGAAATGGCAAGGTGAATAAAGCAGGCATGCCGGGATTATAACTAAGTGACGGGCGTGGATATTCCAGCCAATATGAGAATATCGACAGGAAATGGAATTGATTAAAATAAAACAAGATCTTATTTATTTTAATTTCCTTGAAAATAAATATCGTCCGGCAGTTCGCATAAAATGGCGCAAGGTAATCGCGCGCCCCCTCGGATAAAAGAAACGGAATAAAAGCCGCACCTTTCAAACAGGCGCGGCTATTAATTTTCCGGCATGTTTACATGCAAACAACTTTACGCCGCTTCCAGCATGGCCTTCAGGGCCGGCACGGCAAGGCAGCTCCACTTCTGGTTCTGGCCGCCGTTATATGGCCACACGAGGATGGCATTGCCAGGGCTGGCGTTGTTGTTGGCGTTGTCCAGCACCATTTGCGGGTATTGCACGTTCGAGATGTTCGGCGCACGGCCCACCCAATTCCACAACTGGCTGGTGCGGCCCAGGGTCATCGTGCTGACGATCACCTGGCCTTGCTGGCCATCGTAGCCTTGTACATCGAGGCACAGGCTGGGGTTGGCCGCCAGCGTGATATAGCCGGTATTCGGGTCCATATTCCATTGCGAAGTCGTGCCGCCGACGCCAGAAAGAACTTGCAGGGTAACGAGGGAACCTGCCGCGGCGCTGGTGACGCCGATGCACAGATTTGTATTTTGCAAGCTTTGGATTACATATGCAGTCATGCTATATCTCCAATGGGATTATCGACGTTAATATTATCGGGCTGGCAGCACAATATATTAACGGAGCTGTTTTACAGCAAAGTCAGTATGGACCCTATTTTTTGATTTATTGTCACGCTTTGTCACTTTGAAAAATATATATTAACGGGCTAACGCTAATTAAATTCCTTAATTGAAAAAACAAACGCCAGCCACGCGGACGGCCTGGACCAGAACCGGGACAGGACTGTCAGCATATTTGACAGTGCGCCCGGCAACAAAGGGAGCGCCGTAGCCAAGTCCTTGTTTTACAAACGATAAATTTTCAGGAACGCTTCCTGCTTGACCTCCTGCCTGGGCACGCTTGGCGCCAGTCAACGGAGGAACGATCATGAGCTTTATCAAACAGGCGCTGCTGGCGCTGCTGCTGTGCGCAATGTCTGCCGCGCACGGCGCCAGCATCGGCTACACGGCCACATCGCTGGGCGGCACGCAATGGCGCTACGACTATACGGTCAGCAATACCACCCTGGCCGTGCCCATCGAGGAATTCACCTTGTTCTTCAGCGTGGGCCAGTACGCCAACCTGCACAGCGCCTCCACGCTACCCGGCTGGGACCTGCTGCTGGTGCAGCCCGATCCCGCCATTCCCGCCAGCGGCTACCTCGACGCGCTGGCGCTGGCAGGCGGCATCGCGCCCGGCGCCACGGCCACGGGCTTTTCCGTCACCTTCGACTACCTGGGCGCGGGCAGCCCCGGCGCCCAGCCGTTTTCCATCCTCGACCCCGTCTCCTTCATCGCGCTCGAGACGGGCATCACGCAGGCGGCCGCCATCGCCCTGCCCTCCACCCCATGGCTGCTGCTGGCGGGCGTGCTGGCCATGGCCTGCCTGCGGCGCCGGCAGCTGGCGGGCGCCGCGCTGGCCACGGGGCTGGCACTGAGCCTGTGCGCCTGCGGCGGCCCGGACGGTTCCATGCAGCCGCCCGCGCCGAAGGTCATGCTGGCCGCCGCCGCGACCGCCACCCAGGCCGCCGGCGACCTGGAAGTGACCTTGCTGGAAAAAGTGGCCGAGCAGCGCGTCAACCGCACGGCCTGGGATTACACTTACCGCGTGCACATCCGCAACAATGGCAGCGAAGCGGCCGGCAATGTGCAAGCCGTGCTGGCCAGTACGCCTGCCGGCAGCACCATCATCGATGGCGACGTGCTGGCCGGCAGCATCAGCGCGGGCGCCACTGTCACGCCCGCCGACACCATCACCCTGCGCATCGAGCGCAGCATCGCCTTCCAGAGCGCCGGGCTGACGTGGACCTTCAGCACCAGCGACGGCATCGCCCTCGACCCCGTGCGGCCCGCGCAAGTGGTCGTGCTGCCGCTGGCCGAGCTGGGCTTTCCCGACGGCGCCGACAGCGTCAAGGCCAGCGGCGCCGTCACGGACGTGCTGCTGCAGGACGGCAGCCTGCGCTTTTCCACGCCCGGCGACACGGGCGTGGACCAGCACGCGCAATTTTCCCTCAGCAAGGGTGGCAAGATCACCATCCTGGACTTGCTGATCCAGACGCAACTGCCCACCGCCGTGGAAACCTATGTGGAGCCGAACGACGACGGCAGCGTGCCGACCACGGCGCCCGTGCTGGCCATCACGGGACTGGGACCGAACAACCGCCTGCAGCCAGGCGCCCTGGGCTTCCGCCTCGTGGGCGCGGCGCCCATGGCCCTGCAGGACGACAGCGACGGCCTGCTGTCCACCCCGGGTGGCGTGGCTGTCAGCCTCAAGACCTACTGGACGTTCGATGCGGCCAGCGGCATCTTCAGCATCGGCGCCACGGCCATGCAGCAACTGCTGGCACCCTTGCCCAACGGCAGCTATGACCTGAACCTCAATTTCGTCTCGCAGGATGGCGAGTTCACGGCCAGCTATGCCTTGATCGTCATCAAGTCCGGCATCGTGCTGCAAGGACAGCTGCGCACGCCAGCGGGCGGTAACGCCACGGGACTGGCCGGCAAGAAGATGTTACTGGCCGGCTACAACAATCACCAGCGCCAGGTGGCCGTGGTCGACGCCACGGGCGCCTTCCACTTCGATGGCGTGCTGCCCGATACCTACCAGCTGACCTTGAACGACCTCGTCCACCCGAACGTGGTCAGCGTCAGCGCCGTCGTCTTCAACAGCAGCAGCAACGTCAACGTCGACATCGTCTATCCGTACGTAACGAGCCTGGCCCTGCGCGCCGGAGCCCAGACCTATGCGGCCGGCAGCGTCACGCAGGATGGCGCCGGGCCGCCCGCGCGCGCGGTGCCCGCCAGCCCCCGTGCCGCGGGCGACGTCACGCAGCAGGATGACGAGGGCAGCAAGACCTTCACGGCCACGGCGGCCGCGCAAAATCAGACCATCACCTCGCCCATCGCCTTCACGGTACCCAAGGGCACGAAAAACGTGGGAGTGAAAATCACCGTCAGCACGGCCGAATATCCCACCTACACGACGGCGCAAAGCCAGTACAACGATACCTGGTCGTACGCCGTGACCGGGCTGCCCGGGGTCAACCTGGCCGCCACGGGCGCCGTCAACCAGACGCACTTCACGCAAGGCACCATCGTCAGGACGGAGTGCATCGACGTCAGCAAGCAAACCAAGGATGGGGCGTTGAGCCTGGGCGGCAACGTCAGCGCCACGAATATCGGCGACAGCGCCCTGGCCACCGTGACGACGGTGGAACTGAGTCTCGCCTGCAAGGGCTTGAAGGTGACGCAGGCGAAGTTCAGCTCGCCGAACCAGGCCGCCCATCCCGTGCTGCAGCCGATCAAGCTGACGGGCAATTTGGCGGGGCCGTATGTATCCGTGTCGCAGGGAGCGGCCACGGCCACGCACACCGTGCCGCTGGAATTGCACTACACGCCAGCGGCGGCGACGATTACGGAAGTCAATATCGGCATCTCGTCGGGCGGCGGCGATCCCGCCTTCAGCACGGAGAATTTATTGTCCCAGACGAATACCAAGACTGCCGGCAGCGTGAAATTTTCCAGCCTGGTGCTGCCCGCCTTTGCCGGCGCCAAGCTCGACAAGAAGGCAGTCATCACGGTGCGCCTGAAGGGCCGCATCGACAATGTCGATGCCAGCTCCGACCCGGCCGAAGGGGGGCAAGTGGAATTCAAGGGCGACACGGCCTACATCCCCCTGTACCTGGCCGACAACGAGGCGGCGCTGGCGGCACGGCGCTACGGCACGCGTGACGCTGGCGGCGATTCGTGGGCCACGCGCCTGGCCATCGCCTGGCTGGCGGGCAAGGCTTACCGTTTCGACGACATCAGCGGCCAGCATGTGACGCAGACGGCGACGGGCCGCTCCATCCTCGGCCACAGCGGCCACAGCGACGGCCAGCAGATCGACTTGCGCTACGCGGACGGCGCGGGCGGCTACACGGACGCGCTGGGCGGCCAGAACGATGGCGCCGCCATTCACAAGCTGATCAATGATGCGAAGGCGGAAGTGGTGGCCAATCCCGCGCAAAAGCCGAAACTGGCGTCCCTGCAGGCGTGGATCGCGGCGAACCGGGCCATGCTGGCCCAGGAAGCGGCGCCGGCCAGCACGCGCGTCATCTACATCGGCCCCAGCTTCATCAAGCTGGCCCTCGTCGACGGACGTTTTTCCGCCGCCACTACCGACAAGATCCCCGGTGCAGGTGCCTGGACCAAGCCGGCAAAAGTGCACATCGAGGCGGGACACCTGAGTCACTGGCACATCAGCATCACGGCCCACCCCTAGCTGGATTCAGGCGGGCAGATCGGATAGTTCCAGTTCCGAAAAGCCCGCCCGGCGCCGCGCTTCCAGGTTGAATGGGCCGCGCAGGGTGGGCGCTTCGTAGCGCAGCGCCAGCTCGGCATAGGTGGCGCGCAATTCCAGGCCCCTTTCATCGCACAGGTAGCCATACCAGCGGTTGCCGATTTCAACGTGCCCCACTTCATCGCGCAAGATGATGTCGAGGATGGCGGCGGCCGCCATGTCGCCCGCCTGCGCCAGCTTGGCGCGCAGCGGCGGAATCGCGTCCAGCCCCCGCGCTTCCAGGGTGCGCGGCACCAGCGCCATGCGCGCCAGCACGTCGCCGCGCGTCTTGTCGACCATTTCCCACAGGCTGTCATGACCGGGGAAGTCGCCATACGTGTGGCCCAGCACCTGCAGGTGCGCCTGCAGCATGGCAAAGTGCGTGGCTTCCTCTTTCGCCACGCGCAGCCAGTCCGTGTAGTAATCAAAGGGCAAGTCCGGGAAGCGCCACAGCGCGTCGAGCGCCAGATTCATCGCATTGAATTCGATATGCGCGAGCGCGTGGACCAGCATGGCGCGTCCTTCCGGCGTGATCATCGAGCGCCGCCCCACGAGGCGCGGCGGCACCAGTTCCGGGCGTTCGGGACGGCCCGGCACGGGGCCGGTCGGCGCCAAAGGCGCTTGCGCATCGAGCTGTAGCTGCGCTTCGGCCATGGCCGCCACCATCGCCACCTTGGTTGCCGGGTCCGGTTCGAGCAGGCAGGCCAGCGCCGTCGTGCGCAATTCCTGTGGCGGCGTGGAGGTCAGTGGAAGTGGATGCATGGGACTGCTTTCTGG
The DNA here is from genome assembly GCF_001445815.1 of Janthinobacterium sp. Ant5-2-1. Classification (NCBI taxonomy): domain Bacteria; kingdom Pseudomonadati; phylum Pseudomonadota; class Betaproteobacteria; order Burkholderiales; family Oxalobacteraceae; genus Janthinobacterium; species Janthinobacterium sp. Ant5-2-1. The sequence continues at coordinate 47,788 of NZ_LNCE01000058.1, forward strand.
CGCGTTTTTTCAATGAGGGGCGCAGTGTATCAAATTGCCTGCCGCAGCAGCCAGTCGGACAAGGCCTGCACTCTTGCCGGCAGCGCGGCACGCCCGCTGTGCACGAGGTAGTACGCCTGCGGGCTGGCCAAGGCAAAGCCGCCAAACGGCAGGATCAGCTGGCCGCTGTCCAACCACGGCTGCACCAGCTGGCGCCGGCCCATGGCCACGCCCGCGTGGTGGATGGCCGCCTGCGCGCACAGGTCGGCACGGTCGAAGCGCAGGCTGCGCGCGGGCAAACTCACCTCTGGCGCCTGCCCGTCCAGCCACAGCCGCCACTCGGCATCGGGCGCGCAGGCGGGCCAGGCCAGGGTGTCGTGCAGCACCGTCACGCCTGACAAGTTGTGCGGCGTCTCCTGCAAGCCATGCTGGCGCGCATAGTCCGGGCTGCACACGGGCGCCAGCCATTCGCCCATCAGCTTGCGCGATGCGAGGCCGGGAAAGCTGCCGTCGCCGTAATGCAAGGCCAGGTCGACCTGGCCGGCGCGAAAGTCGACAGCGTCGTTCCCCACGCGCAAATCAATCGACACGTCCGGATACTGCGCCGTAAAGCCTGCCAGGCGCGGCACCAGCCAGCATTGGGCGATGGACGGGCGTGCATGCACGGTGATGCTGCCCGTCAGCGCATCGCCGCCGGCCAGCGCCGCATGCAAGCCATCCCAGCCGATTTGCAGCGCGGCAAAGATGCGTTCGCCATCCTGCGTCAGCTTGACCTGCCGCGTCAGGCGCTCGAACAAGCGCAAGCCCAGGCCCGCTTCCAATCGTGCGATGCGGTGGCTGACGGCGCTGGGCGTAAGCGCCAGTTCCTGCGCCGCCAGCGCGAAGCTGGCGTGACGTGCCGCCACGAGAAACGTGTGCAGGTTGGCGAACTGGCTGGCCGTCAGCGTCGCCATGCGCGGTGCGCCGGGCGGCATCAGGCGGCGCCGGCCGCCAGCAGCGCGCGGCCGCGCGCCACGTAGGCGGACATTTCCGCCTCGGGAACCATGCTGCCGCCCGTGCCCCACACCAGGTGCGTGGCCGTTTCCAGGTGCGGCTGATACTGCGGCGCGGCCAGCACGGCAGGAATGCCCGCGAAACCGGCCACGGCGGACGGTTCCAGGCGCAACTGCTCCGTCTGCTCCAGCAGGGCCAGCAAGCGGTACAGTTCTTCATCCGTGACGGTGGCGTAGCCATCGATCAGCCGCTGCATGGCGCGTCCGACGAAGCCGGACGGGCGTCCCACGGCCAGGCCATCGGCGGCCGTGAGGTTGTCGATGCCGACCTCCTGCACGCTGATCCCTTCATGCAAGCCCGTATGCACGCCCAGCAGCATGCATGGCGAATGGGTCGGCTCGACGAAGACGCAGTGGACAGCATCGCCAAAGGCCAGCTTCAAGCCAAACGCCACGCCGCCGGGGCCGCCGCCCACGCCGCACGGCAGGTACACGAACAGCGGGTGGTCCGCATCGACCGTGACGCCGCTAGCTGCAAATTGGGCTTTCAGGCGCTGGCCCGCCACCGCGTAGCCGAGAAACAGATCGTGTGAGTTTTCATCGTCGACGAAATGGCAGGTAGGGTCGTTCTCCGCCTGTTTGCGCCCCGCTTCCACAGCCACGCTGTAGTCGGTCGCGTACTCGACGACGGTGACGCCATGGCCGCGCAATTTATCCTTCTTCCATTGCCGTGCGTCGGCCGACATGTGCACGGTGGCACGAAAGCCCAGGCGCGCGCTCATGATACCGATCGACAAGCCGAGGTTGCCCGTGGAGCCGACGGCAATCGCGTACTGGCCAAAGAAGGCCCGTACGGCGTCGCTGGCCAGCAGGCTGTAATCATCGCCCTCCCTCAACAAGCCGGCATCCAGCGCCAGCGTTTCCGCGTGTTTCAGCACTTCATAGATGCCGCCGCGCGCCTTGATCGAGCCGGAAATGGGCAGATGGCTATCCTGCTTGAGCCACAGCTGACCGCTCGTCATGCTTGATGCCAAACCCAGCGCCGCCTGCATGGCCGGCAGCGGCACGACGGGCGACTCGATGATGCCGCCGCTGGCCTGCGTTTCCGGGAACGCCTTGGCCAGATACGGCGCAAAGCGCGCCAGGCGCGCGCTGGCCTGCGCCACGTCATCCGCCGTCAAGCCGACGTCGTTCAGCCCCTCGGCCGCCGGCGCGATGCCGGGATTGAACCAGCTCAAGGGCTGCAAGGCCATCAACTCTGTAATCAGGGGAAATTTTTCGCGCAGCGCGGCGATGGCGGAAGTGGGCAGCATGGCAACCTCGTGAAAGAACAAGCCATGATTAGACCGCATCCAGGCGCCGCTGGCAAAGGATGGTTGATCAGGCAATGGGTGACGGGAGATCATCTATGCCGTATTCATCGTCCGTGCATGTCTGGGCTCTGAACTTGGACGATAGATAAATTTAATTCCTCAATGCACTATCGATTAAAGAAAAATTTCCACAAAGTCACAAAAATAAGTTATCTTAAAGGCAAATAAAAGGAGACATTTTTTCTCTTTTCTACCGAGGCAAAAATGCGCTCCAAGAACGACAAGGTCACTGCTACGAATATGGATATCCTCGACTGCGCAAGGCAGGACGATTTGACGGCCCAAAAGGTCGAAGTCGGCATTATTTTCCAGGAAATGCTCGATACGGCCACGGCCGCCGCCTACCTCGCCAAGAACAAGGTGCCGATCGCCACCGCGCTGCGCGTGCTGACGGGGTCGCGGCGGAAAAAGAGCGGCGGCGCGAATTGATGGGGCTATGCGGGATTATCTGAGGCAGCCTGGTTGAACACGTCAGGGTTTCAAGGGAATAGACGCCACTTCATACCAAACCCGTATCCCTCGCTCAACCTTGGCTAGCGCCATCCAGCCCCTGGTTTCCGTGATGGTTTCGATGGAGACAGGGCGAACGCCGTTTTTTGTCAGCCATTCATTGGCCAGGACCAGCGACCTGTCCATGCCATCAGAGAGCGGACTGCCCGGGGTGCTCGAGCGAAAATCTTTAAATGCGATCATGCATGCCTTTCTTGTTCCGGAGATGGCGCTTGCAATTAATGTTCATGGCCGTGCTTACGCGCCAGCACCTCGTCCAGCGCCACCCATTCGCCATCGCCTTGCGTGGCGGAGGCAATGCCAGCGACACTGCGCAGGCGTTTCGGATCGATGAAAATCTTCCCATTCCGATTATCCACAAACGACCAAGAGACCTTGCCGCCTTCTTCGTTGACGACGATTTGTTTCTGCGTCACGGGGAAACTGGGGCCAAATTCACCGATGCGCGACGAGAATTGGCGTGTCTGCGACGGCACCACGCCGCGATAGATGTGGTCCACTTTGACCTCCATCATCTGGCAGCCGCCGGTGTTCGAGATGCAGACCGCCTGCGGCTTGCCGGCAACGGCTGGTAACGCGGGAGGACAAGGCGAAGGGCAATGCTCGGTGCCTGACGGTTGCAGAACGACCCGCTGCACGTGTCCGGCAAGCAGGACATCCTGGGCCGAGCCGATGGAGCAAAGACTAAACACCAAGGCGGCAAGGCATGTGGATTTTCTCATTTTTCTTTTTGCGGATGGCGGTTGTTGATAGTCTATTATTAAACTCATGGGAAAGTCCACCCATTACTTTCATTCCCGATAACACGCCCCGTCCACCGTTTGACGAGCAGGACGAAGGCGCGTTATTTCCGTTTTAGAACTTCAGTTGCAGCCCCAGATCAATCGACCTGCCCTCGGCCGGCAAGGCTTGCAGCGCGCCGCCGTTCGCCTTCAAGCCTGACAGGTACACGCCGCCCAGCGGGTCCGCATACGCGCGGTTGAACAGGTTGCTCACGCCAGCGCTCAGGCTGGCCATCTTGCCCAGCGCTACGCTGCTGCGCAGGTTGACGAGCGCGTAGCCGCCCGTTTCCGGTTCGAAGCGGCGCGCATCGACCATGTCCTTGCGGGCCACGATCTTCGTTTCGATGCGGTTGCTCCAGGCACCCAGCTTGTGCTCAACGGCCAGCAAGGCGTTGAACGGCATCATGCGGTACAGGTCGCCGCCATCGCTGCGCTTGCCCCGCGTGTATGCGGCGTTGCCTGTCGCCATGAAGCTGCCCCAGCGCGCGCCGCGTGCCAAAGGCAGCTGCCACGCCAGATTGGCGCCGTACAGCTTGGCGTCGTGGTTGGCAAAGCGCAGCAAGTTGCCCTTCGCGCCCATTTTCATGTACGGGTTGAAAGACGCCAGCACGTCGACGTCGATGTAATTGTCGACCTTGCTGTAATAGGGATTGACGCGCACGAACCAGCCCTCCTCGCCGCCGCCATGCCAGTCGGCCGTGAACGCCGCCGTGGTGGCCGCTTCGGGCTTGAGGTCGATACTGCCCACATAGCCGTTGCCATCGCCAAACCAGTTGGTCATGGTCATGGCCATCGAGCCGCGCCCCCACGAGTAGCGCTCGTACAGGTTGGGCGAGCGCACCTTGCGCGCCAGCGCGAATTCATAGCTGCTGGCCGCGTCTGGCGTGAACGTGGCTTGCGCGGAGGCATCGATATTCGTGTCGCGCTGGCTGCGGTTACGCGCATTGAAGGCCCTGGCGGCCATCACGTCCGGCATGTTCATCATATTGGTGCCGTACGATTGCACGTCGCCCGAGTCCATGCGCACGGATTCGCCGCGCAAGCCCAGCACGCTCTTCCAGCGCGCATCGTGGCGCGTTTCCAGTTCGCCAAACAGCACGGTGCGGTCGCGCTTGCCGTCGTTGATGTTCAGGTAGGTGCGCGGCCCCATCATCATGGAACCGGGCACGGCCGGCCAGTAATCGTCGAGGCGGAAGCCATGCCACTCCTGGCCCAGGCGCAACTCGCCCGCAGCCATTGGCAAGCTGGCCATCAGCGCATAGCCCGTGTTACGCCCGTGCGTGATCATCGGCATCGTGCCCGTGCGCTCGGGGGTAAAGAAACCCATTTCATGGTCCGTCTGCTGCCAGTAGGCACGTGCCTCAAACACGCCCCAGCCGAACTCCCCCTTGTAAGCGAGGTTGGCGAATTGGCCGTGGTTATCCGTCATGTCCATGTACTGGTTCGGGAAACCCTGGTACGGGATATGCTGCACGCCGGCGCGCAGGGTCAGCTGCTGGCCATCGCGCTTGGCCGCCAGAACGATGGACTGGTTGATGCTTTCAAACATGCTGGCCAGCACTTTGTTGCCGTGACCATCTTCATAGCTGTGTCCGCGCGTGTAGGCGCCGCTGTAGCCGACGCTCAGGCTGTCGCTGGCGGCCGAGGCGTTCACGCTGGTCGCCACGCTGTTGTTGACGCTGCGTCCCGACACGGCAAAGCTGCCTTGCGTGAGCAGGCCCACGCCGGGCGGGGCAAACACGGGCGCGTTCGACTGCACTTCGATGGTGCCGCCGATGCTGTCGCCGCCCGCGCTGACGGGTGTGACGCCCGCGACCAACTTGATGCGCTGCACCTGCTGCGGATCGATATACGACAGCGGCGCATTCATGTGATTGGCGCAGGCCGACGTCAGTTCCATGCCGTCGATGCGGATCTTGATGCGGTCATCGGCAAAGCCATTCACTACCGGCAAGCCGGACACGCCGCCACCGGCCGCCACGCTGTAGCCGGGCGTGCTCGACAGCATCAACGCCGTGTCGGCGGCGGGACGGTAGCCGTCGCCTATGGCCGTGACGATGACTTTCATCTCGGGCAAGACCTCTTCGGTGCGCGTTTGCGCCATGGCGGGCATGGCGATGGCGAGGGAAATCAATAAGGGGAAATGTTTCATGGTGCTGCTTTCAGATTCTGTATAGGCAAGACGAACAGGCGCAAGCGCACGACACGCGCGGCGCAAGGCTGTTCAGGAAAAGGTCAGATCAGAAAGCGGCAGGAGGTCCGCGGGGCTGGACAGGCGTCCAGGCAAACAGCGGCGTGGCGGATTGGTAGAACAGCGTGGGCAGCAAGCCCGCGATGAGCTCGCCGGAAGCAAGCACGAGGGTCGTGGGCGGCACGTCCAGGGTGGCCGCATGCATGCTGCAGCAGGGGCAATCGCCCATGCGCATGCCGCCCTTGGAGCTATCGGGTGCATCCGTCGACAGTGTTACGGGCAGCATGTTCATGCCGCCCGCCACCGAGCAGATTTCCAGGCTGGGCACGGCCCGGCCGCCGGCGACCGTCAGCGCGCGCGACACCGTAGGGGCGAGCGTGGCCAGGAAGATGGCGATACACGCGATCCACAGAACGATGCTGGCCTTGCCTTTGCTGATGAACATGGCAACATTGTATCAGCGCAGGTCACTCTGTGGACAGCGCGCAGGTCAAACCATTCTTACAAATCCACCTTCATGCTCAGCTTGATGGCGCGCGGCGCGCCGGACGCCAGGCGCGTGCCGGCGCCGGCCCAGTAGCGCTTGTCGGCCGCGTTTTCCACGTTCAGCTGCCACACGACGGCCTTGTCCATCACGCGGCTTGCATAGCGGGCGCCCGCGCTGAACAGGCTCACGCCGCCGAGGAAGGCCTGGTTCAAATCATTGACGGGACGGGCGCTGTAGTAATACGCGCCGCCGTTGACGGACAGGCCCGGCACGGCGTCAAACGCGTAGGCGAGGAAGGCGCTGGCCGTGCGTTTCGACGCGTTTTCCGGCGCCTTGCCGTTGTAGTCGGCGTTGATGTGCGCAAACTTGGGATCGAGGAACTGGGCCGACGTCTGCCACGACAACTGGCGCGTCAGCTTGCCTTGCGTCGACAGTTCCAGGCCGCGGTAGCGCTGTTCGCCGTCCGACGTAAACACATTGCTGGCATTCGTGTAGTAGCCGGGACGGGTGATGTCGAACAAGGCGGCGGAGAGCAAGGTGCCGCCCGGCGTCAGCCAGCGCGCGCCCAGCTCTTTCTGTTTGCTCACGCCAGGCGCCATCTTGACGCCCTGGTTGACGGTGCCCGTCGGGCCCGTCTCGCCCTCTTCCAGCCCCCGCGCCGTGGATGCATAGAACGACAGCTCTGGCGTGGCCTTGTAGATCAATGACGCCATCGGCGTCGTCTTGCTGACGTCGTAGTGGCTGGCGCCCTGGTCGCTCTGGTAGCTGCTGCGGCGCACGCCGATGACGCTTTGCCATTGCGGGCTGAAGACCATGCGGTCGAGCGCATACAGGCCCGTGTCGCGCGTGTCGAGCCCGGCCGTCGTGGGTGACGTCGGCTTGGGGCCGAACACGACGTTCGTCACGGGCACGGGGTTGTACAGGTTTTGCGAGGCGATCGTGTAATTGCTCTGGTAGATAGGATCTTGCGACTTGTCCGTACGCGAGGCGCCCAGGGTCAGTTCATGGGCGATGAAACCCGTATTGAAATTGCCGGCCAGTTCCGCGCGCAGCAAGTCCGACGCCATCACGCTGTGCTGGATGTTGCCCGTGATGCGGCCTGCGCCCGTGGCCAGCGCGGCCGCGTTGTTCAGGCGGAAGATCGCCAGGCGGCGGTCGCGCGCCGTTTCCGAGTGGCCCGCCTCCACCGTCAAGGCCCAGCCATCCGTGATGGCGTAGTCGGCGCGCAATTGCGCGTTTTTCGTTTGCGCTTCAAAGTTCGACCAGTCGGGGCCGATCAGCTTGCGCGGATCGACGGCGCGCGGCAAGCTGATCACGCCTTTGACGGCCGCAGGCAAGGCCACGCCCGCCTGCTCCGTCACCCTGCGGCGCTCGTATTCCAGGTCGGCCTTGAGCAGCAATTTGTTCGTCACTCTCCAGTCGAGCGCCGTGGAAATGAAGCGGCGGTTGCCATTGCCGACATGGTCCAGGTAGGAACCAAGGGTGCCGCCGGCGGCATTGACGCGCACGCCGAATTCCTGCTGCGCGCCAAAGCGGCGGGCCACGTCGACATTCGCCACGGCACTGCCGCGGTCGTCGATGCTCAAGCCCATGCTGGTGACAGGCTGGCTGCCGGCACGCTTGGTGACGAAATTGACGACGCCGGCCGGCGAGGTAAAACCGTAGTACAGGGCCGAAGCGCCTTTCAGCACTTCCACCCGTTCCTTATTTTCCATGGGCACTTGCGAGAAGTTCATGATGGGCATGGAGCCGTTGAGGCGGTAATTCGTGCGGTTTTCCATGGGGATGCCGCGTATTACCAATTGATCCCACGTCTCTCCCCCGTTTTGCTGGCGCGTCACGCCGGCCGTGTTGCGCACGGCGTCGTATAGGCCGGAGACGGCTTGCTGCTCCAGCAATTCGCGCGTGATCACGTTGACGGTGGACGGCACGTCCATGATGCTGGCGCCCCTAAAGCTGCCCGCCTCCGTGGTCAGCGGCACCAGGCCTTGCGCGCGGGCGCCCGTCACTTGCACTGCCTGCATGACTTTCTCATCGCCAGCCGTTGGGTCGTCCTGGCCGCTGGCCGCATTGGCAGCCAGCGCGGCGTGGGAAGCGAAGGCCAGCGACAGGGCGGCGGCGACTGGAAGTAAACGGGTGCGGGGTGTGACGACAGGCATGACATCGGGCTTTCAATGAGAAAGTATGTGCAAATGAGAACTTACGGTTAGCGGACATGATACCGATAATAAGAATCATTATCAAGTAAGAGTGAGTTTGTGTGAGTTTTACAGGAGAAATTAGTTCCCCTAGGCGCCTGTTATCACTTGAACACGTTTGGATTTTGCAGACGAGGCCGCAAAGAGGCATACTGACAGTCACGGCGCGCACGGTGCGCCGCCCAACAAGATCAAAAGGTAAGTTCGTGAACACAATCGACAACAAAAGCGTGCAGACGAAAACATTTCGCTGGAAACGCTGGCAGCGCTGGGCCCTGGGCACAGGCTGCGCCCTGGCCGCCTACAGCGCGGCCGGCTTCTGGCTGGTGCCCTACGTCATCAAAAACCAGCTCCCAAAATTTGCCGAGAAAGAACTCGCGCGCCAGGCCAGCATCGCCGATGTGCGCTTCAACCCGTTTACCCTGCGCCTGGAAGCGGACCAGATCGCTTTCAAGGAAGCGGCCAGCGCAAACAATGCGCCGCTGCTGTCCATCGGCGCCCTGGCCGTGCAGCTGGAATGGAAATCCATCGTGCGCCGCGCCTGGAGCCTGGCGGAAATCCGCATCACGGCGCCGCAGGCGCAGCTGACGATCACGCCGGACGGCAAGTTCAACCTGGCCGAAGTGCTGGCCACCTGGCAACGCAATCACCCGGAAAAGAGCGAAGGCGGCATGCCGCGCCTCGTCATCGCCCACTTTGCGCTGGAGCAAGGCAAAGTCGATTGGCAAGACCAGAAGGCGGGCTATGCGGACAACTTCACGCCGATCAACTTTACGCTCGATAATATCTCCACCCTGCCCGACGCCAACGGCAGCTACAGCCTCAGCGCCGATGCGGCGCGCGGCGGCAAACTGCACTGGCGCGGCACGGCCTCGCTAAGCCCCATCCGTGGCGAAGGCGAACTGATACTGAACGACGCTTCCCTGCCCGGCCTGGCCGCGTATCTGAAAGCCTACACGCGCGCGCAAGTGACCAGCGGCAAGCTGTCGGCGCGCCTGCCCTACGCCTTTTCGTATGAGGACGGCAAGCTGGAAGCGAGCGTCAAAGGCGCGGGCCTGGCCTTGCGCGACTTGGCCCTGGCGCAAGATGGCAAAGGTGCGCCGTTTACCTCGCTGAACACCCTGGGCATCGCCGGCGTGAACGTGGACCTGGCGCGCCAGAGCGTCACGGTTGACAAGGTAAACTTGTACGGCGGCAAGGTGGCCGTGCGCCGCGACAGCAAGGGCGAGATCGACGTGGCGAATCTGATGCTGCCGGGTAATCCCGCACCAGCAGCACCTGCCGCCACCACGCCCGCCGCGCCAGCCAAGCCTGGCAAGTGGAAAGTGGACTTGAAACAGCTGGCGCTGGCCAACGTGGACGTGTCCGCCATTGATGAAACCGTCTCGCCAGCCTTGCAACTGAGCGCCAGACAGCTGCAGCTGAACTTGCAACTGGCCTTGCAGCAAGGCCCATCGGGCATGGCCACCGTCATCGACGGCGCACATTTTGGCCTGGCCGACCTCACCATGCAGCGCGGCGCGCAAACGCCGTTCAAGCTGGCCCAACTGGGCTTTACAGAAGGCAAGATCGACCTGGCGGCGCATACTGTGCACCTGGGCGCCGTGACGGCCAGCGGCGCGCAGATCGACCTGGCGCGCAACCGCCAGGGCGAATTTGCGATTGCGCAAAAGCTGCCCGTGTTTGCCTCCGGCAAGGCCGACCCGGCCAAGGATGCGCCATCCGCGCCCTGGTCCACCAAGGTAGACAAGGTAGAACTGAGCAAGTTCGGCGCCCGTTTCGATGATGCTGGCACGGGCATCAAGGGCACGCTGCAGGATGCCCGTTTGTCCCTGCAAAACGTCAGCAACGACATGAAACAGGCGCTGCCGTTCGAGCTGGGCGTGGGCCTGCGCGAAGGCGGCTTGCTCACGGCCAATGGCAAATTCGTACCGGGCACGGGCGCCGTCGATGCGCAATTGAATTTGAAACAGCTGACCCTGGCGCCCGTGCAACCGTTGCTGGCGCAGCATATCAAGCTGAAACTGGCAAGCGGGTCGCTCTCCGGCAGCGGCCGCCTGACGACGGGCGGCGGCGCGCCGAAAGCGCCCAAGGTCCGCTATGAGGGCGGCGTGGATATTGCCGGCCTCGTGCTCAATGAAACGGATGGCAAGCGCTTTGCCTCGTGGAAAAGCGTGCACGCCGACAAGCTGACAGCCAGCGTGGGGCCCGACTTCGTCGACATCCCCGAACTGCGCGTGGTCGAACCGAACGCCCAGCTGATCATCGAAAACGACCGCAGCCTGAACGCGCAGCGCCTGCTGGTCAAGGCGCCCGAGCCGGCCACGGCCCCCGCTTCAGCTTCCGTTACCGCAGCCACGCCAGCAGCCGACGCCGCCTTCCCCGTGCGCGTGCGCCGCGTGCGCCTGCAAAACGCCAAGCTGGACTTTGCCGACCTCAGCCTGCGCCCCCAGTTCGCCGCCAAGATTTATGAGCTTAACGGCGTCGTCACGGGCCTGTCGACCAAGCGCGATGCGCGCAGCCAGATCGAACTGGACGGCCGCATCGACGAATTCGGCCTGGCCCGCGTGCGCGGCCAGCTCAATCCGTTCGCCCCGACCGACAACACGGACTTGAACGTGGTCTTCAAGAACGTCGACATGGTGTCCGCTTCGCCGTACACGATGAAATTCGCCGGCTACAAGGTGGCTGAAGGCAAGATTTCGCTGGACTTGCAATACAAGGTGCGCAACCGCCAGCTCGACGGCACCAACCAGATCGTGCTCGACAAGCTGACCCTGGGCGAGCGCATCGACAGCCCGGACGCGTTGAAGCTGCCGTTGGAACTGGCGCTGGCCATCCTCAAGGATAGCGACGGGCGCATCGACCTGGGCTTGCCCGTGTCGGGCGACATGAACGACCCGCAATTCAGCTATGGCGCCCTGATCTGGAAAGCCGTGGGCAATGTGCTGACGAAAATCGTCACGGCGCCGTTCCGCGCGCTGGGCAACTTGCTGGGCATCAGCGCCGACAAGCTCGAAGCTATCGACTTCGATGCGGGCAGCGCCGTGCTGCTGCCGCCCGAGCGGGAAAAACTCAAGCAGGTGGCGCAAATCCTCGCCAAGCGTGAACAGCTGAAGCTGGCCGTGCCTGGCCAGTACAGCGACACGGATGCGGCCGCCCTGCGCGCCCAGGCCGTGCGCCGCGCCGTCGCCGCCAAGGCTGGCATCAAGCTGGAAGCAGGCGAAGAACCGGGGCCGTTGAACCTGGGCGAGCGCAAGGTCCGGGGCGCCCTGCGCGACCTGTACGGCGAACGCTTCGGCAAGGCCGAGCTGGACAAGCAGAAAAAGGCGGCGGAATCGGCCGCTCCTGCCACAGCGGCGGCATCCGCCAGCGCCACCGCTCCGGCGGCGGCAAAGATCCCTGTATTCCAGCGCTTGGGCAAGCTGATCGAGGGAGAGCCGCAAGTGGCCGACACGGGCGCCTTCTACAACGGCTTGCGCGAGCAGCTGGAAGCCAAGCAGACTTTGCCTGCCGACGCCTTGAGCAAGCTGGGCACGCAGCGCAGCGCAGCGATTCTGGCGGCATTGCAGCAGGACGGCACGCCGGCAGCCAGAGTCAGCGCCGGTGCGCCGGAAAAGACGGAGGCCGCGCCGGGCAAGCTGGTGGGCTTGAAGCTGGGATTGGCGGCTCAGTAACCCAAAAGCAAAGTGCCGGGGTCGGCCCATCGGGATCCAAGCCCGGCACTTTCCGCCTTACCTCTCTTGTCCCTACTTTTTCTTCTCCACCGCCTCATCCGGCAACGCAAACGCCACCAGGCTATCCCCCATCTTCGTGCCCAGCGAACCGTGGCCGCCGGCCATGACGACGACATATTGCTTGCCCGTCTTGTCCGAGACATAGCTCATCGGCGTGGCCTGGCCGCCGGCCGGCAGGCGGGCCTTCCACACGGTCTTGCCGTTGCGCACGTCGTAGCCGCGGATGTAGTAGTCGAGCGTGCTGCTGAGGAAGGCCACGCCGCCGCCCGTGGTGGACATGCCGCCCAGGCTGGGCACGCCCAGCGGCAAGGCGATGGGCACGGGGGCGCTGTCGCGCGTGGTGCCGTTCTTGTGCATCCACACTTTTTTCATCGTGCGCAAGTCGACGGCGGCGATATAGCCCCACGGCGGCGCCTGGCATGGGAAGCCCAGCGGCGACAGGAAAGGCTTGATTTCCACGGCAAACGGCACGCCCGTCTGCGGCTGCAAGCCCATTTCCGACCCCGTGCCGCCCTTCGCATTGGCTTGCGCGCGCGGCACCAGGCGTTCCAGAAAGCCCATGTAGTCGGGGTTCACCAGCAGCAATTGACGCACGGGATCGACGGCCGCCCCACCCCATTCGAAGATGCCGAGCGGACCGGGGGAGATGATGGCGCCCTTGATCTTGCCTTCGGCCACCGTTTGCGGCGTGAACGGGCCTTCATAGCGGTGCTGGCGGAAGATGATGCGGCAGGCCAACTGGTCGAACGGCGTCGTGCCCCACATATCCGTTTCGCTGATGTTTTTCTCGGGCAGGAAAGTGAGGGCCGAGAATGGCTGCGTGGGCGACAAGCGGTCGCCCGGAGCGGGATTGTTCGTCGGCACGGGTTTTTCCGGCGCAGGCACGACCAGGCTGCCGTCGCGGCGGTCGATCACATAGATGTCGCCGCGCTTGGTGGTGGCCACGACGGACGGCACTTTGCCTTTCGGCGTGTCGATGTCGACCAGGGTGGGCTGGCCGCCGATATCCATGTCCCAGATATCGTGGTGCACGGTCTGGTAAACCCAGCGCACCTTGCCCGTCGCCAGGTCCAGCGCGACGATGGCGCTATTGTATTTTTCGCCATGGGGATTGCGGTTGCCGCCCCACGTGTCCGGCGTTTCATTGCCCATCGGGATGTACACCATGCCCAGTTTTTCATCGATGCTGGACACGCCCCAGGAATTGGGCGAGTTGTTGGTGTACGTCTTGCCGTCGGCAATCGGCGCCGTGTCGTCGGGGTTCGAGGCATCCCAGTTCCACATCAGCTTGCCAGTGACGGGATCGTAGCCGCGGATCACGCCCGACGGTTCTTCCGTGGAAAAGTTATCGGTGACGCTGGCGGCCATCACCACCACGTTTTGCGCCACGGCCGGCGGCGACGTCGGCATCAAAAAGCCCCGCTTCTTCATGCCCATGCCGTGGTACAGGCCGATCACCCCGTTTTCGCCAAAGCTTTTGCAGGCTACGCCCGTGTCGGCGTTGACGGCGATCAGGGTCGCATCCATGGTGGGCGCGAGGATGCGGCGCGGGCACTCCATGCCGGCCGCCTCGGGCGCCGGGTCGTCCTTGGCGCGGCCCGCATTGACGTCCCAGTAGGCCACGCCGCGGCAGATCATGTGCTGATAGCTCGATGCGTCGCGGTTGATCTTCGGATCGTGGCGCCAGATTTCCTTGCCCGTGTCCGGGTCCAGCGCGATGACGATGTTATGCGGCGTGCACAGGTACAGCATGCCGTTTACTTTCAGCGGCGTGACTTCGTTGGCGATCTCGCCCGGGTCGTTCGGCCCCTTGAAGTCGCCCGTGTTGTACACCCACGCCTGTTTCAGCTGCGACGCGTTGGCCGGTGTGATCTGCGCGGCCGGCGCATAGCGGTCGCCATAGCCGGAGCGGCCATACGCGGCCCAGTCGTTGGGCGCCACGCCAGGCGCGAAATCGCCTTGCGGCGTGGCCGCCATGTTTTCGGCCGGCACTTCGCCATGCAAGGTGGTGTAGTCCTGGAACAGCGAGAACACGCCCACGGCGGCCGTCAGTACCACGGCGGCGGCCAGCGCGCTCTTGCCCGCATCGCGCGGTTTGGCTCCGGCCGTCAATGGCGGATCGAGGCGGCGGTCGACGAAGGGCAGCAGCAGCCAGACGGCCGCGGCGAACCAGATATCGAGGCGCGGCAGCAATTGCCACCAGTCGAACTTCACTTCAATGACGGACCAGATCAGGGTGGCAAACAGCAGCAGCGCGAGAAACAGCTGGGCGCTGCGCCGCCCCTTCCACACGAGCGCGCCCGCGACGAGCATGCCGATGCCGGCCACGACGTAATACCAGGAACCGCCGAGGCTGACGAGCCAGGCGCCGCCGCCGGCAAGCGCCAGGCCCAGCAAGATGAAGATGACTGCGGTGATGACAAGCAAGGGTCCAGGCCGGGCAGAGGCAGTCATGATGCTCCTTTACAAGAGTCAGTCGGCGGCACGCGCCTGCGCACCGTATTTGATGGCGATCAACGAAATTCCATTTTTTCACTAATCGCTAAAGCGTGCCACACGCCACAACGCCCCGTGCGTACGGTGTGGCTTTTTATACACGCGCTTAACGTCCAGCCCGCCACAATTATGCGATTTTTATGGAAAAAATTGAATAAAATAAATAAATAACAAATTTCTCGAATAAAACGAATTTCTATCGTAAAATGAAAAAAACATCCAAGCCAAGCACGTCAGGTCCGCCATCGCGCAGACCACTTGCATCGACCGCACTGGAGCACCACCATGAACGCCTTCCTCGCCATTCACCCCTTCCTTCGCTGCGAAGACCTGTCGCTGATGCGCCCGGCGCTGGCGCTGGCAGGCCTGCTGTTGCTGCTGGCCGCCCTGCTCTGGCGCCGCACCCGCTGGCAGGCCGGCAGCGGGCCAGCCGCCAGCGCGGCGCCGCCCGATCTGCATGCGCTGCTGCAGCTGCGCAAAGCGGCCCCGCCGGCCAAGGTGGCTGACAGCGCCCCGCCTGCGCCCAGGGCGCCGGACGCGCCGCCGTTCGAGCAAGCCCGCCTGGACGCCATGTTCGGCCACGACCGCCGCCTGCAAGGGGAAATTCTCGCCCTGTTCGTGGCTGAGACGCGCGACCGCCTGGCCGGCATCGCCCATGCGCTGCGCTGCGAGCGGACGGCCCCGGCAAGAGTGCTGGCACAGGAAATCCTCGACGGCAGCCAGTCCATGAGCCTGCTCCCCTTGCAGGCACTTTCGCGCCAGGCCGTGCATGCGGGCTTTTCCAACGATATCGGCGCGCTGCGCCGCCTGCACGCTGAGCTGCTGATGGCGCTCGATGTGCTGTCGCAAGCCGTCACGGTCCTGCAAACGGACGCGGCGCTGGCCGACGACCGCAGCGGCGTGGGAAGCCGGCCATGAGCGCGCCAGGCCACGGTCCGCGACCTGCCAGGTTTTTTAATGAATTCATCTAATTCGTTGAAATTGATTTTTTAAGGCCGATTGCGTATCATTCCCTTCAACTACATCCGCGACCATAAAGCCCATCATGCACACTGCAGACGTTTGCACTACCCAAAAGGCCGCCGAAATCCTCGGCATTTCGGTGACATCGGTGCAGCAACTGGTCGAAGCCGGCGTGATCGAAGCCTGGAAGACCAAGGGCGGCCACCGGCGCATTCCCCTCGCGGCCGTCGAGGCCTACAAAGGCAATCCCGGCCAGCCGGGCCAGGACCAGCGCGCGGCACGCGCCAGCCGCCCCGCCCCATCGGGCCGCCCGCCGTCCATCCTGGTCATCGAAGACAATCCCATCGAGCGCGCGCTGTATGAAAAGCAGATCGGTTCATGGGGCTTGCAGGCGGGCTTGCGCTTTTGCGAGAACGGCTACCAGGCGCTGATGGAAATCGCCCGCGACCAGCCCGACATCCTGCTGGCCGACATCATCATGGAAGGCATCGACGGCTACGAAGTGATCCGCACCATCCTGGCCGACCCGCTGCTGGCGGACATGCACATCGCCATGCTGTCGAGCCTGACGCAGGAAGAACTGGAAGAACGGGGCGGCGTGCCGCCCGGCGTCGTGTTCTTTGCCAAGCCCGTCAATTACGACGAGCTGCGCGGCTACCTGCGCGCCTGCTGCGCCGGCCATGCGCGGCGCAACAGCCTGGCCGCCTGACCCGCCACCGCATCCCCTCTCCCCGGAGCCGCCATGCCAGCCTACCGCCACATCGATCCTGCCGTGCTGTTCCAGGCCACCGGCCACGACCTGGAGATGTTCCGCGCCCTGTCGCAGACCTACCTCGATACGTCGCCGGCCATGTTTGCGCGCATCGAGCAGGCCGTGCGCGGCGGCGCGGTGCCAGCCATCGTGCATAGCTGCCATACGTTGCGCGGCACCGTGATCCTGCTGGGCGCCAGCGCCCTGGTGGCGCGCCTGGCGGCACTCGAGCAGCTGGTGCGCCACCAGGGCGTGGCGGCAGCGGGCTGGCTGGACGAGACGGCCGCGCTGATCGGCGCAGTGGAGCAGGAAGTCCGCCGCAGCATGCAGGAATATACGGGAGCCCAGGCATGAACGAGCGCGAGGAAGCGGCGCATGCCGCCAGGCCGGCCCCCGCCTCGGAGCCCGGCGCGCGCATCCTGCTGGTCGAGGATACGGCGCTGAACCGCCAGCTGGTGTGCCTGCAGCTGGCCGCCCGCGGCTACAGCATCGACACGGCGGAGAACGGCGCGCTGGGCTTGCAAGCGCTGGCCGGACAGCAATACGACCTGGTGCTGATGGACTGCATGATGCCCGTCATGGACGGCTACCAGGCGTGCCAGGCCCTGCGCGCCAGCGAAGCGGCCAGCGGCGCGCCGCGCCTGCCCGTCATCGCCCTCACGGCCGGCGTCACCGAAGACGACCGGCAGCGCTGCGTGGCGGCCGGCATGGACGATTACCTGTCCAAGCCGTTTACGGCCGCCCAGCTGCGCGACATGGTCGACCGCTGGCTGGCGCGCCGGTGACGCCGGGCATCCACGCATAACGGCAAACCTGGCAGACCTTGCGGAGGCAGCATGCGGCAGCACAGACACTGGAAGGCCCTGGCCTGGGAGCGCTGGGAGCGTTGGGATGCGCGCACCCTGCTGTCGCTCTTCATGGCCGTCCTGCTGGCGGCGCTGTGGAGCATCACCGTGCTGCAACTGCGGCACGCCTACGACGCCGCCATCGCCGGCGCCGGGCGCGACGCGCGCAGCATGGCGCGCGTCTTCGACGAGCACGCGATCCGCACGATCGAAGCGGCGGACCAGGCGGCCACGTATTTGCGCGGCCGCTACCAAACGCTGGGCAGTAGCCTCGACATCGTGGCGGACCTGCGGCAAGGCCTCAAACCCGGCCCCCTGTACAACCTGTTTACCATCGTCGACGAACAGGGCGACATGGTGCTGTCGAGCCGTCCATTCCAGCCGACCAGGCTGGCCGACCGCGAGCACATCCGCGTACACATGCAGCGCGACAGCGGAGAACTGTATATCAGCAAGCCGGTGCTGGGTCGCGTATCGAAAAAATGGTCGATCCAGATGACGCGCCGCATCAACCATGCCGATGGCCGCTTCAAGGGCGTGGTGGTGGTCTCGATGGACCCGTATTACTTTACGCGCCTGTACGACGAAGTCGACCTGGGCAACAACAGCTCCACCGAACTGGTCGGCAGCGACGGCGTGGTGCGCGCGCGCCGGGTCGGCGCCGTCGACACCATCGGCCAGGATATCGGCGGCAGCCAGGTATTTTCCCTGATGCAGGGTAAAGCGCGGGGCGGCTTCACCGAGCGCAGTCCCGTCGACGGCATCCTGCGTTTATACGCGTTTGAAAAACTGGCCGGCTACCCGCTCTACATGCTCGTCGGGCTGGACCGCGACACGGTACTGGCCGACTACGTCTCGCGCCGCAACCAGGCCTTGCTGATGGCGGCCATCACGAGCGCGCTGATCGTGTTGGCGTGGGCCGCGCTGGTGCTGCTGATCGGCCGCCTGGTCGACAGCCGCGCCAGGGCCATCGCCGCCAGCGAGGCCAAGTCGCGCTTCCTGTCGAACATGTCGCATGAATTGCGCACGCCCCTCAACGGCATCCTCGGCTTCTCCGAACTGCTGCAGGAACAGCTGCGCGAGCCGGAACAGGCCACCTACGCGCAAACGATACACGACAGCGGCCGCCAGTTGCTGGCCATGGTCGAGGCGGCGATGGAATTGAGCGCGCTCGAGCACGACCAGGTGCGGCTGGAGCGGGCCGCCGCGCCATTGGACCAGTTGCTGGAACTGGCGCTGGCGCCGCACCGGCCACGCGCGGCGCACAAGGGCTTGCAGCTGGCCGCGCAGGTCGCGCCCGCCACGCCGCCCAGCATCGATTGCGACCGCGTCCTCCTCGTGCGCGTGCTCGATATCCTGCTCGATAACGCCATCCGCTACACGCCCGCGGGGCGGGTCGACGTGCACGTCATGCACAGCGGCGCGGACCTGCAGATCGAGGTGCGCGATACGGGCATCGGCATCGCGCAGGCGCAGCAGGGCGTCATCTTCGACAAATTCTCGCAGGCGGACGACTCGCCCAGCCGCGCCCATGACGGCGCCGGCATGGGCCTGGCCATCGCGCGCCAGCTCGTCGCGCTGATGGGCGGCAGCATCGGCGTGGCGTCCGCGCCGGGCCAGGGCGCCGTCTTCCGCCTGCGGCTGCCGCTAGGCGGCAAATTGACCACACTATCATCTGCGTAGTGATGCGCAAAAGTTGTTCTCCGTGCATATCGGGTATAGCATCGCCACATGAGCTATCACACAGATGCGGCGGCGCTGCGCAGGCAATGGATCGAATGGCTGTTCCTGCTCCTCGGGCTGCTGATCGTCGCTGCCGCCCTCGCCTATGCGCATCTGGCCGAAGCGACGCGGCATGACGAGGCCGAGCGCGAGCGCCTGAGCGTGCTGACGGCGCTGCTGGCAAAAAATATCGAAGTCGACCTGGAGGCGACCAACCTGGTGCTCGGCGGCGTGATCCGCGACTATCTTGCCGCCGGCGCCGCCCCGGATGCCGGGCAAGCCTTGCCCCGGCGCCTGGCCGCGCTGGTCGACGCCATGCCGGGCGTGCGCACCATGCTCGTCATCGATGCGCAGGGCAAGCCGGTCGCCACCAGCGTCCCGGAACTGGCGGACCAGGATTTTTCCCGCCGCGGCTACTTCCAGACGGCGCGCGACGCCCCCGATGCGCGCATGCTGTACATTTCGGCGCCCTTCCATTCCTTCAAGGGCGACCTGGTCATCACGGCGTCGCGCATGGTGCAGGATCAACAGGGACGCTTTGCCGGCGTGGTGGTGGCCACCTTCGCCCCCGAATACTTTACGGCCAAGTTCCGCACCGCCATGTACGCCCCCGACGTCTGGGCCGTGGTGCTGCATGGCGATGGCCGGCAATTCCTCAACTATCCGGCCAGGATTGCCAATGGCGGCAACATGGACGTCCCCGGCAGCTTCCTGCGGCGCTTTCGCGACAGCGGCTACCAGGCGGGCGTCCTGAACGGCGTCGAGATTGCCGGCGCCGCCCCCCGCGTCATGGCCATGGCGACCATCGCCCCCGCCGCGCTGCACATGGACCGCGCCCTGATCATTGGCCTGAGTCGCGAAGAAGCGGCCATCGCCGCTCCGCTGCGGCGCCAGGCGCTCGGCTACATCCTCTCCTTTGCCATGCTGGCGCTGGCCACGGCCAGCCTGCTGTTCTGGAGCCAGCGGCGGCGGCGGCAGCAAGCCGCCTGGCATGCGGAACAGGAAAGGGAGCGCCAGGCCATGCAAGCCGTGTCCGACAGTGAAACGCGCTTTCGCACCCTGATCGAAGATGCGCCCGTGGCCATCGCCATCCTGCGCCACGGCCGCTTCATCTATTCGAACCCCCGCTACCGCAGGCTGCACGGCTACACCATGGAAGACAATCTGAACGGCTTGCCCTGGTCCGCCATGATTTTCGAACCATCGCTGGCGGCGCTGGCCGCCAACGAAGCGCTGATCGAGGCGGATTCGCCCAGCGAACAGGTGTTCGAGGCCGTCGGCCTGGGCAAGCAGGGCCTGCCCGTGCCCATGTTCAAGACCACCACGCGCGTCATGCTCAAGGATGGACCGGCCACCCTGATCTTTGCCCAGGATATCTCCGCGCAAAAGCAGGCCGAGGAAGCCATGCTGCTGGCGCGCGACGCGGCCGAAGCGGCCAACCGCAGCAAGGCGGAATTCCTCGCCAACATGAGCCATGAAATCCGCTCCCCGCTCAACGCCATCCTCGGCATGGCCTGGCTGCTGGAACGGAACGGCCTCGATGGCGAAGCGCTGCAGATGGCGCGCAAGATCCGCGCCGCCGGCCAGTCCCTGCTGGGCATCATCAACGACGTGCTGGATGTATCGAAAATCGAGGCGGGCCACATGACCATCGAGCAGGCGCCGTTCCACCTGGCCGACGTGATCGAGAAGATCGCCGCGAGCATGGGCGTGGCCGCGCATGACAAGCCGATTGCGGTGCGCATCGGTCCGCTGCCCGATGGCGTCGACCACGTGATGGGCGACGCGCTGCGGCTGGAACAGGTGCTGGTCAACCTGACCAGCAATGCCATCAAGTTCACCGCGCAAGGCACGGTCGAGCTGACGAGCGCACTGGAAAGCCGCGACGGCGACGCCGCCATGCTGTGCTTTTGCGTGCGCGACACGGGCATCGGCATCGCCCCCGAAGTCCAGGAAGCGATCTTTTCCGCCTTCGCCCAGGCCGACACTTCCACCACGCGCCGCTTCGGCGGCACGGGCCTGGGCCTGACCATCTGCCGCCAGCTGGTACGCCTGATGGGCGGCTCCCTGCGCCTGACAAGCGGCCTGGGCCAGGGCAGCGCATTCAGTTTCACGGTGCCGCTGCAGCTGCTGCACGCCAGCGCCCCATCCTCGCCCGACATGCAGGGCTTGCGCGTCTTGCTGGCCGATGGCAAGGCCGACACGCGCGGCGCCGTGGCCGCCGTGGCGCAAGGCCTGGGCTGGAGCGTGCATGCCGTGTCCGGCGGCCAGGCGGCCTTCGAGCATGCACTGGCCTGCGCCGAGGATGCGCGGCCCGGCGTCATCGTGCTGGCCGCGCGCATGCCGGACATGGACGGAGAGACCACGGCGCGCGCGCTGCGCGAGCACCTGCCGCCGCAGGATTGCCCCATCGTCATCCTGGCGGCCAGCGGCGCGCCGGCGGCAGCGCCCGCGCGCCGCCATACGGACCCGGCCAATCCGGCCGACGCCATCCTCAACGAACCGGTGACGGCTTCCAGCCTGTACAACGCGACGATGGAAGCGCGCCAGCGGCGCGCCGAAGCGGCCGGCCTGGGCTCTCGCCACGCAGCGCCGGACGAGCGCGTGCTGGCCGGCGTGCGCGTGCTGGTGGTCGACGACAGCGACATCAACCGCGACGTGGTCAACCATATCCTGTGCGACCAGGGCGCCCTGCCCTCGTTCGCCTGCGACGGCCAGCAGGCGCTGGACTGGCTGCTGGCCCACCCGACCGACGTCGATATCGTGCTGATGGATGTGCAGATGCCCGTCATGGATGGCTTGCAGGCGACGCGCGCGCTGCGCCAGCTGCCGCAGTTCCAGGACTTGCCCGTGGTGGCGCTGACGGCCGGGGCATTCCAGACGCAGCGCGCGGCGGCCCTCGAAGCAGGCGTGAACCATTTCATCAGCAAGCCATTCGACGTGCCGGAGACCATCGCCCTGATCGCGCGCGCGCACCGGCGCCATGCGCACGGGCTGCCGGCCGTGGCCGAAATGGCGATGCCCGTGCCTCCGGGCGGCGCGGCGCCCGCGATCGACGTAGCGCAAGGCATGGCGCAGTGGCTCGATGAAACACCCTACCGCCAGCACCTGTCGCACTTCGGCAGCACCTACCGCGACACGGTGGACGCCATGCGCGCGCTGCTGGCGGCCAATGCACGGGGCGACGCCGCCGCGCTGGCGCACCAGTTGGCCGGCGTGGCCGGCAGCCTGGCCCTGCCCGCCACCCTGCATGCGGCCCAACAAGCCGAGCAGTTGCTGCACGCGGGCGACGATGCGTCAGCCGCGCTCGATGCCCTGGAACAGGCGCTGGCGCACGCCATCGAGGCCGTCGCCGCATTCACGGCACAGACGCCGGCAGACCAGACGCCCGTGCCTATGCCAAACCTGTCAACATGAAATTTCGGGAGACGCCATGATCTGGTGCAGGGATTTATTGCTGAGAGCCTTCATGCTGGGCATGCTGCTATTCGTCGTGGGCGAATCGCTGTCCTACTGGGCGCCGGAAATCCGGGAACTGCTGGCCTGGCGCCCTTCCTGATACCAGCCTAGCCTTCGCGGCCATCCACCCTGGCGCGCCACAGGTAGGGCGCATACACGCACACATACAGGCCAAAGGCCAGCGACCAGCACACGCCCGCCGCCAGCAGCAGCGGCATGGACAGCGCGGCGGGACCGACGGCGGCCAGCAGGCGCGCCAGCGCGCCCAGCTGGATCAGCCAGTACATCGCCGCTTCCGCCCTGCCGCCCTTGAGCGGCCGACCCGTGTGACCCAGGGTGGTGCGCGTCATCATGCCGATGATCAGGCCCGCCATCGAGCCCACCGTCAGCGCGTGCAAGGCGGCGCTGGCCGGCAGCAAACCCAGGCTGGCGGCCGCCAGCAGCGCGAAGCCGATGCCTATCCATGCATACGACAGGTGCAATATCCACAGCAGCGGCACGTGCACCGTGCGCTGCGGCTGCCATGCCAGCAGGTTGGCCAGCGACACGCCGGCGGCACAGAAGGCCAGCGGCGCCGTCAGCCAGGCCGGCGCGCCGGCCAGCCACGCGACTGCGGCGGCCGCCATGCAGGCCACGGCGATCACGGCTCGCTGCGGACTGGCCACGGGCGAGCTGCCCGGCGCGCCATTGCGGGTAAACATGGGGATCACGCGCGCGCCGATCACCGATTCGATCAGCACGATGATGAAGATGGCCGCCTGCACGGGCAGGAACAGCGACAGCGGCAGAGCGCCCAGCACGGCCGCGTGGAACAGGCCATTGGCCAGCGCCAGCAAGGCCAGCAAGCCGACGAGGAACAGGTTGCGCGTATTGCCCGAGCGGCGCAGCACTTGGTACAAAGGCCAGGCGGCCAGCGGCAGGAACAGCCAGTCGACCAGCGCCGGCAACAGGCCCGGGCCGCACAGCATGGCCACGCGCCCAGCCAGCCACAGCCCCACGAGCGCCATCAGCTGCGCGCCGTGCGGCGTGGGCAAGCCTGTCCAGTTGCGCCCCGCCGTATAGAGGAAACCGACGACGACGGCCAGCGCGAAACCGAACACCATTTCGTGCATGTGCCAGCCCAGACCCACCTGCAGGCCGCCCGTCAGCCAGCCTGCATAACTGGCCAGCCACAGGGGAATGCCGATGGCCGCAAACACGGCCGCCAGCAAATAGAACGGGCGGAAACCCAGTTGCCAGACGGCGTGGCCGGCCTGCCAGGGCGCCGCGCCCGATGCGGGGCGGCGGGCGGATGGTTCGCTGATGGGAGTAATGGCCATGATGGACTCGCTATTAAAGATATATTCAATATACTACTTTAAAAGCGCAGCGACGGCCATCGGCAAAAAGAACTAGACCGGGGATAACGGCGGCTACTTGCCCTGCCGGTGCTCGACCGCGTACACGGCCGCCTGCACGCGGCTGGTGAGATTGAGTTTTTTCAGCACGTTCTGCACGTGGATCTTGACCGTGCTTTCAGCCAGGTCGAGGGTGCGGGCGATGCCCTTGTTGCTCTCGCCGCGCGACAGGCAATCGATGATTTCCTTTTCACGCGGCGTGAGCTTGTCCAGCTCCGACACGGGTTCCTCGCGCCGCGTGCCCGCCTGCAGCTGCGCCACCAGCTTGCCCGTCATGGCTTCGGCGATGACGACTTCGCCGGCCGCCGCGCGGCGGATGGCGCGCACCAGGTAGTCGGCGTCGATGTTCTTGATCAGGTAACCACAGGCGCCCGCGCGCAGGGCCGTCGCCAGGTCTTCCGCGTCTTCGGACACGGTCAGCATGACGATGGCCGTATCGGGGCAGTCGTGCTGCATCAGCTGCAGCGCTTCCACGCCGGACATGCCGGCCATGTTCAAGTCCAGCAGCACCACGTCGGGCTGCAGCTGGATGGCGCGCTTGATGCCTTCCACGCCATCGGCCGCCTCGCCCACGACGGCAAACTCCGTATGCCGCTGCAGCAGCGAGCGTATGCCGCTGCGGAACAGCGCGTGGTCGTCGACCAGCATGACGGTGATCGGTTTATCGGGTGTCTCCATGTTTTGTACTTTCAGATAGTTACTCAGGCGGCGCGGCGCTGCTCGCGCGACAAATGCAGTTCAACCGTGGTGCCGCCGCCCTGGCAGGCATGCACGTCGAACGTGGCGTCGATGCGCTGCGCGCGCTCGCGCATGATATGGATGCCGACATGGCTGTCGCCCTTTTCCAGCACGGCGGCAGCGTCGAAGCCGACGCCATTATCGCTGATCGTCAGGGTAAAGTCCTGGTGATCGGCGAGGCGCACTTCGACGTGGCTGGCCTGGGCGTGCTTGCGGATGTTCGACAGCGCTTCCTGCACGATGAATAATAGCTGTAATTGCTGCTCGCGGGGGAATGGCGCGCCGTCGACGTCGGCCAGCAGTTCGGCGTCGATGCCCGTCTGGCGGCGGAATTTGTCCACGGCCGCGCGCAGGGAGCCGATCAAATCGTCCTCCATCAGGCGGCTGCGGAAGTTGGCCAGCAGTTCGCGCACGTCCTCATAGCTTTCCTTCACACCAGCATGCAGGGCCGGCACGATGCCCGCCACCTCGTCGAAACGGGCGTTGCGCACGGAGTCGTCGAGCATCTGCACTTGCAGGTTGAGGAAATTGAGGCTTTGCGCGATGCTGTCGTGCAGGCCCTGCGCCACCAGGTTGCGCTCTTCGGAAATGGCCATTTCGCGTTCGCGCGCGGCCAGGCGCAGGTTTTCCAGCGCGATGCCCAGCAGCTGGCCCAGGGTTTCCAGCAAGGCCAGCTCGCGCGCGGAAAACACGCGCGCATGGCGGAAATGCAGGTTGAAGAAGCCCAGGTGCTGTTCGTGCGCATGGATATGGAAGACGGAGACGGTGGCAAAGCCTTCGCGGTGGCAGCGCAGCTCGTGCGCCTTGTCGATGCGGCGCATGTCGTGCACCTTCGCCACCTTCATCTCGACGGCCGTGCCGCACAGGCAGTCGCCCACCTTCAGGCAATGTTCGGATGCCACCAGCTCCTCGGACAGTCCCGTATGCACAACCATGTGCAGGTTGCCCCGCTCGGCGTCGAGCACGCGCACGGTGGAGCCGTCCGCCTCGAAATAATCGACGATGCGCTGCATGAAGCCGCCGCAGATATCTTCCAGCGGCTGCGGGCGCTGCAAAAAGGCAGCGCTTTCGTACAGCAGCGCCAGTTCGCGGTTGCGGTATTCGAGGGTGGCCGTCTTGCTGCGCACGCCCTCTTCCAGGTTGCCGTACAGGGCCTGCAGGCGGTCGGCCATCTGGTTGAAGCCGCTAGCCAGCTGGCCGAATTCGTCGTTGCTTTCCACTGCCAGGCGCACGCTGAAATCGCGCTCCTTCATGCGCTGCATGCCCAGGCGCAGGCGCGTCACCGGTTCGATGATGAGCATGAACATCAGGTAAATCATGCTGACCGTGCCGATGACGGCCATGCCGACGAGGATCAGCTGCGAGGCGCGCAGCCAGAAGGTGCGCTGTTCGCTATCGTGCTCGATCAGGCGCACCAGTTGATCGACCTGTCCCACGAAGGTATCGGCGTCGTGCTCGAACTGGCGCGCGCGCGCGGTGGAGTTGGCGGCCAGGGCCGACGGGCGCAAGGCGCCGCGCCAGGCCGTGCCGATGCGTTCGAATTCGGACTTGATGGCCATGCTGGGGGGCAGGAACAAAGGGCGCTGCGGGTCGCCGTGGCCGATCTTGGCCAGGGTTTCGTCGATCAGCAGCACTTGCTGGCGCGCCTGTTCGCGCGCGTCGCTGGCAAGCAGCAGAGTCAGGCGGTAGGTCTGCATGCGCAGGCGGCCCGTCTCGTTGATGGCGGCCGAACTGCCTTCGAGCTGCCACGACAAAAACAGGGTGCAGCCGATGGCGCTCAAGGCCAGCACCAGCATGAGCAGCAGCGCGCCGACGATCTTGGTCGACAGCTTCTGCCAGGAGGAAAACATCGCCTTGAATTTCATACCGCCCTTGAATGTAAATGCAAACTGCCTCAGCCGCCCGTCTGCGCCATGAACCGGATAATCTTGTCGGGCTGCGTATTGAAATCATGCTGCTGCGGCTTCAGTTCGATGGCGGCACGGATCGCCGCCTCAATCTCCGCATCCGTGGCCCCGCCGCGCAGCATGGGGCCGAGGGCGAATTTTTCTTCCTGTCCCAGGCACAAATACAGGGTACCATCGACAGACAGGCGCACGCGGTTGCAACTGGCGCAAAAATGCTGCGACATGGGCGTAATGAAGCCGATGCTCGAGCGCCCATCTGGCGTGGCCAGGTAACGCGCCGGCCCGCCGCCCAGTTCCAGCGCCTGCGGCACCAGGCCAAAACGTGCCGCCAGGCGCTCGCGCACGGGACCGAGCGGCATATAGCTGGCATTGCGGCCCGTGCTGCCCATCGGCATGGCTTCGATCAGGCGCAGGATGAACTGCTGCTCGATGCAGAACGCCGCCATGGCCTCGATCTGGCCGTCATTGATGCCGCGCATGGCCACCATATTGATCTTGATCGGGTCGAAACCGGCCGCCTTGCCCGCCATCAGCCCATCCAAAATCGGCTGCAGGCTGTCGCGCCCCGTGATCTGCTGCATGCAGGCGCGGTCCAGCGAATCGAGGCTGACGTTGATGCGGTCCACGCCCGCCGCGCGCAAGGCCACGGCGTGCTTGCCCAACTGGGTGGCGTTGGTCGACAGCGACAAGTCCTGCAAACCAGGCAGTGCCGTCAGCTTGCGCGCCAGTTCCGGCAGGTTGCGCCGCAACAGCGGTTCGCCACCCGTCAGGCGCACGCGGCGCGTGCCGAGGCGAACGAAGATGCCCATCAGGCGCTCGATCTCGTCGAACGTCAGCCAGTCCTTCGGCTCTTCGAAACCGCGAAAGCCCTTGGGCATGCAGTAACTGCAGCGCAAGTCGCAGCGGTCGGTGACGGACAGCCGCACATAATCGATCGAACGGCCAAAACGGTCCTGCAACTTGACGCTACCCATGACGCTACTCCTGTTTCTTCCTTGATTGTAAAGGCTGGGGCACGATCTGGCTGTGCCCCAGAAGGCCTAGCGGCCTACGCCTTTCGGCCTACGCATTTCTACCTACTGCACCAGCGGGCTGGCCGTGCCTTCGAGCTCGATGCCGGCGATCTCGGCGTGCCCCACCAGCAAGTGCAGATACTGGTGCACGGCGCGCTGCCACGCGGCCCGCGACAGGCGGTCGGCGATCTGCGCCTGCACGGCCTCGTAGGCGATGGCCTGGCCTTCGACCCGGCGCAGCACTTGCACGATGTGGTAGCCGAAGCGCGTTTCCAGCAAATGCCCGGCCAGCGCGCCCGCTTCCAGGCGGAACAGCAGCGCGTCGAATTCCGGCACGCTCTGGCCCGGCGACAGCTGGCCCAAATTCCCTCCCAGGGCGCCCGACGGGCAGTTCGAATACTGCGCCGCCAGTTCGCCGAAGCGCTCGGGCGCCAGTTTGAGGGCGTCGAGCACGGCTTGCGCCGTCGTGCGCAGCAGCTCCAGGGGCGCCTCGGGCGTTACCTGGAACAGGATGTGGCGCGCCTCGACCAGCGCCCCGCTGCAAAACAGCTGCGGGCGCTGCGCATAAAAGGTGCGGCAAGCCGCATCGTCGGCGGGCGGCACGCGCACTTCCTGCGCGAACAGCGTCTCGATGCGGTCATCAATACTGCCGCCCTGCACGCCGAGGCGTTCGGCCTCGTCCAGCAGCAGCCGGCGCAGCACCAGTTCATGCACGGCCTGTTTCAAAGGATTGCCGGCGCCGTCGTGATGCTGCAGTTCCTGCGCGATGTCGGCATCGTCGATATCGATGCCATTGACGGAGATTCCCATGATGTGACTCCTTTCTTAACGGCGGCGCACCAGTTGATAGGCGCGGCCCAGGTACCCGATGGCGCCGAATCCGCTCCACACGTGCACCAGGCGGGTGAACGGGAAGATGACGAACAGCGACATGCCCATGAACAGGTGCAGCTTGAACACCAGCGGCGCATCGACGATGAAGCTGGCCGCGTCGCCGCGGAAGGTCACGATGTGCTGCGCCCAGTTCATCAGCAAGACCATCATGTGGCCATCCATGTGCGAAGCCGAGACGAAGATCGAGGACAGGCCCAGCAGCAAGGTCAGCAAAATCCACAGCATCACCAGCTTGTCGCCTGCCGTGGTGACCGCGCGCAGCCGGTCGTTACTGAAGCGGCGCGCCAGCAGGATCAGGATGCCGACCAGGCACAGGCCGCCCATCACGCCGCCTGCCGCCATGGCCACGCCCTGCTTCAGGCTGTGCGACACGCCCAGGGTGTCCCACACCCAGACGGGGGTGAGCAAGCCGGCCGCATGGCCGAACAGCAGGCCGATGATGCCGATGTGGAACAGGATATTGCCCAGGCGCAGGCTGCCGCGGTGCAGCAGCTGGCTGGAATCGGACTTCCACGTGTATTGCTCGCGGTCGAAACGGATCAGGCTACCGAGGAAAAAGATGGCCAGCGCGATGTATGGATAAATGCCATACACAAATTGATGCAAGTAATTACTCATGATGTACTCTCCTCATGCGGACGCGCTTCAAGCGGCGCGCCGCGGCTGCGGGTGAAAATGCACGGGATGGACGCCGCCCGGAACCTGGGCCGGACCTTGGCGCAGCAGGGGCTCGACGCCGTCCGCACCGGGACCGAAGGTTTCCAGCGCTTCATCCATGTCGCGCACCGGCGGTTCGGCCAGCATTTCCGCAGCCACGGGGCTCAGGCGTTCGAGCAAGGTGAAGACGGGTGCATACGGGCTGCCGTTGGCCGTCAATTTGCGGCCGATGTGCGCCAGCACGTGGACGGCGTCGCCCAGCAGCGGCGCCGAGACTTCCTCCTCGAGCTGCGCCAGGAATTCCAGGAACAGCGGCACGAAGTCGGGCAAGTCGTCGCCCACCATTTGCAGGCCGTGACGCTTGTATTCCTCCATCAGGTCGACCATGGCCTGGCCCCGGTCGCGCGATTCGCCGTGGATATGCTCGAACAGATGCAGCGAGTGCGACGGATTGCGGTCGAACGTGGCCACGTACTGCTGCTGCAGGTCGATCAGGCTGCTGCTTTCCAGGTGCGCCAGCAAGGGCCGCAGCAGCGCGTGCTGTTCCGGCACGGCCGCCAGCGCGGCGTCCAGCTGCGGCAGGTGGGCGATCAGCTCGGGCTCCGGATACAGCAGCAGGCGCGAGAGGATTTGGTAGTGATGCATAGCGTGTTCCATATCAGCTCCTTAAGCGCCTGGCGCCGTTTTGCGCGACTTCGGCATCTGCATGAAGATGGCCGAACCGTGTTTTTTCTTGCCGAACAAGGTCGGTTCGCTGGTGCCGTCCGAACAGCCGTTGCCGAAGCTGAAGCCGCACGAACCCTTCTCGTTGAAGCTGTCCTCGGCCATTTCCTTGTGGCTGCTGGGGATGACGAAGCGGTCTTCGTAATTGGCGATGGCCATGATGTGGTACATGTCCTCCACCTGCGCCTTGCTCAAGCCCACCTGTTTCAGGACCGTCAGGTTTTCCACCTTCTCGACGGTCTTGCTGCGCATGTAGGCACGCATGGCCAGCATGCGGTCCAGGGCCGAGACGATGGGCGGCTGGTCGCCGGCGGTCAGCAGATTGGCCAGGTACTGCACGGGAATGCGCAGGCTTTGGGTGTCCGGCAGCATGCCGTTCACGCCCAGCTTGCCCGATTCGGCGGCCGCCTGGATCGGCGACAGGGGCGGCACGTACCACACCATCGGCAAGGTGCGGTATTCGGGATGCAGCGGGAACGCCACTTTCCACTCGACGGCCATCTTGTAGACGGGCGACTTGACGGCCGCTTCCAGCCACAGGTCGGGGATGCCCTGGCGGCGCGCCTCGGCGATGATGGCCGGGTCGTGCGGATCGAGGAACAGGTCGAGCTGCGCCTGGTACAGGTCCTGCTCTTGCGGCACGGAGGCGGCAGCTTCGATCTTGTCGGCGTCGTACAGCAGCACGCCCAGGTAGCGGATGCGGCCCACGCACGTTTCCGAGCACACGGTAGGCTGGCCCGCTTCGATACGGGGGAAGCAGAACGTGCACTTCTCCGCCTTGCCGGACGACCAATTGTAGTAAATCTTCTTGTACGGGCAACCGGAGATGCACATGCGCCAGCCGCGGCACTTGTCCTGGTCGATCAGCACGATGCCGTCGTCTTCGCGCTTGTACACGGAGCCCGATGGGCAGGACGCCACGCACGTCGGATTGAGGCAATGCTCGCACAGGCGCGGCAAGTACATCATGAAGGTGTTTTCGAACGTGCCGTACATCTCCTTCTGCATGTTGTCGAACAGTTTATCCTTGCTGCGCTGGGCAAACTCGCCGCCCAGGTCATCTTCCCAGTTCGGACCCCACTCGATTTTTTCCATCTTTTTCCCCGTCAGCACGGAGATCGGACGGGCCGTCGGCGGCGTCTGCGACAGCGGCGCGCTTTGCAGGTGCTCGTAGTCGTAGGTGAACGGCTCGTAGTACTCGTCGATGGCGGGCAGGTTCGGGTTGGCGAAGATATTCGCCAGGATTTTCAGACGGCTGCCCTGGCGCGGCTCGATCTTGCCAGCATCCGTGCGGCGCCAGCCGCCGTTCCACTTGTCCTGGTTTTCCCACTGCTTCGGATAGCCGATGCCGGGCTTGGTTTCCACGTTGTTGAACCATGCGTACTCGACGCCGTCGCGGCTGGTCCATACGTTCTTGCAGGTGACGGAACAGGTGTGGCAGCCGATGCACTTGTCCAGGTTCAGCACCATGCCGATTTGCGCTCTGATTTTCATACTATGCTCCTTGTTCCTGCAACGGGCCTTCGAGCCAGTCGACCTTGTTCATCTTGCGCACCAATACGAATTCATCGCGGTTGGAGCCCACCGTGCCGTAGTAATTGAAGCCGTACGCCAGCTGGGCGTAGCCGCCGATCATGTGCGTCGGCTTGGGCACGGCCCGCGTCACCGAGTTATGGATGCCGCCCCGCTTGCCCGTCATCTCCGCGCCAGGCACGTTGATGATCTTTTCCTGGGCGTGGTACATCATCGTCATGCCGGCCGGGATGCGCTGGCTGACGATGGCGCGCGCCGTCAGGCTGCCATTGACGTTGAAGACTTCGATCCAGTCGTTGTCGACGATGCCGGCAGCTTGCGCGTCCGTCTCCGACAGCCACACGTGCGGTCCGCCGCGCGACAATGTCAGCATGCGCAGGTTGTCCGAATACGTGGAGTGGATGCCCCACTTCTGGTGCGGCGTCAAAAAGTTCAGCGCCAGTTCCTTGTTGCCGTTCGGCTTGGTGCCCAACAGCGCTTCCGTCGTCTTCGTGTTGATGGCCGGCTTGTACACGCACAGCCCCTCGCCGAAATCGCGCATCCACAAATGATCCTGGTAGAACTGCTGGCGGCCCGTCAGGGTGCGCCAAGGGATCAGTTCATGCACGTTGGTATAGCCGGCCGTGTAGCTGACTTCTTCGCTTTCCAGGCCCGACCAGGTGGGCGAGGAAATGATCTTGCGCGGCTGCGCCTGCACATCGCGGAAGCGGATGCTGTCATGCTCGCGCGGCAATGCGAGGTGCGTATGGTCGCGTCCCGTGATGGAGGACAGCGCGGCCCAGGCTTTCACGGCCACGTGGCCATTCGTTTCCGGCGCCAGCGACAGGATCATCTCGGCCGCATCGATGGCCGTATCGAGGCGCGGCTGGCCCTGCGACACGCCCTCGTCCAGCACCGTGCGGTTGATGCCGCGCAGGACGTCGACTTCATGCCCCGTTTTCCAGGAAATGCCCTTGCCGCCGTTGCCGATGGTTTCCAGCAGCGGGCCGATCGAGGTGAACTTTTTGTAGACGTCGCGGTAATTGCGCTCGACCACCGTCATGTTCGGCATGGTCTTGCCGGGAATCGCTTCGCATTCGCCGGCGCGCCAATCCTTGGGATCGAAAGGCTGGCCCAGTTCACCGGGCGTGTCGTGCATCAGCGGCGTGAGGATGATGTCTTGCTGGGTGCCCAGCAGCTCGCCACCGATTTCCGAGAATTTCTCGGCGATGCCCTTGTAGATTTCCCAGTCCGACTTCGATTGCCACAGCGGCTGCACGGCTTCGGACAGCGGGTGGATGAACGGATGCATGTCCGACGTATTCAAGTCGTCTTTTTCATACCAGGTGGCCGTCGGCAGCACCACATCGCCATACAAACACGTGGTCGACATGCGGAAGTCCAGCACCACGAGCAGATCGAGCTTGCCTTCGGCGGCCGGGCGCACTTTCACCTGTTTCGGCGTGAGGCAGTCGTCTTCATCGCTGAGCAAGCCGTTTTGCGTGCCGAGCAGGTATTTCAGGAAGTACTCGTGGCCCTTGCCCGAGCTGCCGAGGATATTCGAGCGCCACACGAACATATTGCGCGGGAAGTTGGCCGGATTGTCCGGGTCATCGCACGAAAACTGCAGCTGGCCCGCCTTGATCTGGTCGAGCGCATACGCGGCCGGCTTCTGGCCTGCGGCGGCAGCGGCCTTGGCCACTTCCAGCGGATTCGTTTGCAGCTGCGGCGCCGATGGCAGCCAGCCCATGCGTTCAGCCTTGGCGTTGTAGTCGAGCAGAGTCAGGTCGCCCGTGCCGCCGGCCGCCGATGGCGAGGCGATGTCGCCCGTTTCCAGCTTTTCGTGGCGCCACTGGCTCGTGTGGGCATAGAAGAACGAGGTGCCGTTCATCTGGCGCATCGGACGTACCCAGTCCTGGGCGAAGGCCAATGGCGTCCAGCCCGTTTGCGGACGCAGTTTTTCCTGGCCCACGTAATGGGCCCAGCCGCCGCCCGACTGGCCGATACAGCCGCACATCATCAGCATGTTGATGATGCCGCGGTAGGTCATGTCCATGTGGTACCAGTGATTCAGGCCGGCGCCCACGATGACCATGCTCTTGCCGCGCGTCTGGTCCGCGTTTTCCGCGAACTGGCGCGCCACGGTGATGACGTCGGCGCGTTTCACGCCCGTGTGCTTTTCCTGCCATGCGGGAGTGTACGGCACGTCGTCGTCATAGCTTTCCGCCACGTTTTCGCCACCGAGGCCGCGGTCGATGCCGTAGTTGGCCAGGGTCAGGTCGAACACGGTGGTCACCAGGCCCGTCGAGCCGTCGGCCAGGCGGATGGTTTTCACCGGCACCTTGCGCAGCAACATGTCGGACGCGTCCTTGCCGCCGAAGTAGGCAAAGCCCACTTCCGTGACGGCGTCGCTGTCGTTGATCATGGAGAGCATCGGCACGATGGGCGCGCCGCTGCCGCCGGCCTTCTGTTCCAGGTTCCACTTGCCCGACTCGCCCCAGCGGAAGCCGATGGAGCCGGCCGGCGCCGTGATCGCACCCGTCGTCTCGTCGATGACGAGGGTTTTCCATTCCGGGTTATTCGTTTCGTCGAGGTTGTTGTCAAGGTGCGAAGCGCGCAGGAAGTAGTCGGGCACGAGGGTGCCGTTATGTTCCTTGAGCAGCACCAGCATGGGGAAGTCCGTGTATTGGCGCGCATAGTCGCGGAAATAGGCGCTCTGCCCTTCCGAGTGGAATTCCTTGAGGATGACGTGGCCCATGGCCAGCGCCAGCGCGGCGTCCGTGCCCTGCTTCGGCGCCAGCCAGATGTCGCCGAACTTCACCATTTCGCCATAGTCAGGCGAGATGGCGACGGTTTTCGTGCCCTTGTAGCGCACTTCCGTATAAAAGTGGGCGTCCGGCGTGCGCGTCATCGGCACGTTCGAGCCCCACACCATCAGATAGGTCGAGTTGTACCAGTCGGCCGATTCCGGCACGTCCGTCTGTTCGCCCCACACTTGCGGGCTGGCTGGCGGCAAATCGCAGTACCAGTCGTAGAAGCTCAGGGCCACGCCGCCGATCAGCGACAGGTAGCGCGTGCCGGAAGCATAGCTGACCATGGACATGGCGGGAATCGGCGAGAAGCCGACGATGCGGTCCGGGCCGTATTTCTTGATCGTCAGCGCATTCGCGGCGGCGATGATTTCATTCGACTCTTCCCACGTGGCGCGCACGAAGCCGCCCAGGCCGCGGATGGACTTGTACTGCTGCGAGCGTACGGGGTCCTGGCTGATCCAGTCCCAGGCCGTGACGGGGTCCATGGTCTTGCGCGCTTCGCGCCACATTTCCATCAGGCGGCCACGCACCATCGGGTATTTCACGCGCTGCGCCGAATACACGTACCAGGAATAGCTGGCGCCGCGCGGGCAGCCGCGCGGTTCGTGGTTGGGCAGGTCGGGCCGCGTGCGCGGGTAATCGGTTTGCTGGGTTTCCCAGGTGATCAGGCCATTCTTGACATATACCTTCCAGCTGCACGAGCCGGTACAGTTCACGCCATGCGTGGAGCGCACGATCTTGTCGTGCTGCCAGCGCTGGCGGTAGGCGTTTTCCCAGGTACGGTCTTCATCGACCACGGTGCCGTGGCCGTTTGAAAACGGCTCGGCGGGCTTGCTAAAAAA
>NZ_LNCE01000059.1:0-30895 GCF_001445815.1 Janthinobacterium sp. Ant5-2-1
AGCTTTATCAACAGGCGCTGCCGCACCTGCCCGGCGACGTTCTGCTGCCCACGCCGGGCGAAGCGCTGAACTGGATGCTCCATGTGGGGCTGCTGCCGCGCGCGCAGTTCAAGACCACGGTGCAGCGCATCGAGGCCGGCGGCAGCGACGATGCAAAGCGCGTGGTTCGGCATGCGCAAGCGCGCCAGGATGAACATAAAAAGGCGGTACGCGGCGTGGTCCTCGACGGTTTGTTTCCCGGCTCGCGCCTGGCCTGGCTGATCGGCGCGCCGCTGGCGCTGGCCGGCATGGTCTGGTATGTGATGAGCGGCAATTCCGTGCCCGAGTGCGACTCCACCGACACGCTCACCACCATGACACGCATGCTCAACAAGGCGGCGCCGGAAGGCACGGGCAAAGCAAGCCTGCACGACGTGAAAGAAGCCGGTTACGCCTCGTCACAACATATCCGTGGCTGCCTGGCCACGATAGCACTCGATGGTAAGAAGATGGGCTATGCCTATACCGTCGCGCGCGACGACAGCGGCAGCAAGAGCCGCATCAGCTATACGGGTGCGCAACCGTTGCTGGTCCAAGCGCGCTTTGGCACCATCGAGGATGGCGACTTTGCCCAGCAAGCCAAGCCCCTGGGGCGCGAGGCGCTGGAAAAGGCTTTCCGCGACGGCATGGATGGTGCGCGCATCATGCCCCAGCCACGGCAAGCGTTTTCGCTGACGCAATCGATGGAGCGCACGCGCGAAATCGCCGAAATCGAACCGCTGGCGCCATGCAAGGAAATCTCGCCGGGCATCTATTCCTGCCGCCTGCTGATCGAACGCAATGACGCCTTGCTGGGCATGCTCAACGGCGGCACGGCAGTGATGCAGGAAGGCGAGTTTACCTTCCAACGCGACGCTGCCGGCAATGGCTGGTCGGTAACGCCACAATTTGCCCTGGAGCTGCGCCAGGCCAAAGTAAAAGAATAAGTCCATGCATATCGAACCGCCCCACGCATCGCTGGACCAGCTGCACCAGCTGGGCCTGATCACCGCGCAGGAACTCGACGAGGCCAACTCGGAACGCGATATCGCCGCCCATGAGCGCCTGCACCCGGCCGAGGAGCCGGTCGACATGCCGGAACTGGCGCAGGACGCCGACCTGGCCACCACCCTGGGCTGGCTGCTGCTGACCGATCTGCTGCCCAAGAATGACTTCGACAAGCGCGCGGCCACACTGCCACCCCGGCAACAGGCGCTGGCAGCAGAGGGGGTGCGGTACTACAACCGCCGCGAGGTCGACGCCTTGTACGAGCTCGATTTGCTGAACCAGTTCCAGCGCGATGCTGCACATGCGGCGGTGCCGGCCGACCGCATGTTTTATACGCCGTGGATCGCCATGCGCTGGCTGGTGGTAAACGACATCCTGCCCACGGCGCAGTTCGAGGCGCTGGAAGCGCACGTGCGTGAACATGGCAGCGCACTGGCGCGCGAAATCATGGAAGCGTCCAGGCTGCGTCATGGTCACGACCGCATCCCGTACAAGCGGCCACCGGCCTGGAAAAGCGCCTTGATCGTGCTGGGCATGATCCTGGTGATGTCCGTGCTTTACGGTGTTGTGACCGGAGGCCTGCGGCCATGAGCACCGATCCGCGCCTCAAACCACTCGGCGAACTGCGGCAACTGGACCTGATCACCGGCGACGAATACGACGATACGCTGGCCGAGCTGCAGATCATCGAGCTGCAGCGCGCGCACAATGCTGCCGAAGACATCGATGTGCCTGAACTGGCAATGAATGCCGACCAGATCAAGACGCTGGCCTGGCTGCTGAGCGCCGAACTGGTGGCCGAGGAGCGTTTTTTCAGGATGCTGCGCAAGCTGCCCGCCGATGAACCACGCCGGCAACTAGCCAGCGCCGCGCTGCAGCAGGTGAACCGCGAGGCGATCGATGCGCTGTACGGCGAGAACCTGATCAACCAGTTTCAGCGTGACGCCGCCCACGACAGCCTACCAGACTATCACCTGGCCGCCACGCCCGTCGCGGCCTTGCGCCACATGCTGAAACAGGGCACGCTATCGCCGCTGCAATACAAGGAGCTGCAAGCGCGCACGCGCGCGAACGGCTCGCAACTGGCACGCGCGATCGTCGATGCCGCCGGCAAACCGCCGACTCAATATGGCCGGCCCCGCCCGCGCCCTTCCACCATCATGGCTGCGGCACTGCTGCTGGCGATACTGATGATGCTGACGTATGCAGGACGCGCATGGTTCAAGCGCGAGCAGCCAGTGCCCGTGGCACCGCTGGTGCAGCCGGCCGACACGATCGAACGCACGGACCTGCAACAGCGCGCGACAAGCATGGTGGAGGGCGCCCGCCAGCCAGGCGCGGATGCGCCCCAATTCGAGGTGCAGGTAATACAGGACAAGCCGCGTCAGTAAAGCAGGGCCGGCGACAGCATCGCCGGTTTTGCTATCACAAAAATCCGTAACAGGGTACAATCCGTCCTTACTTTTTTATTTCGGCCTCGTCGGCCCACGCGATGTCGTCAACTCCCTCTCCTTCGGCCGTCAAGGCTTATTTGCTCGATTTGCAAAGCCGTATCGTGCAGGCGCTCGAAGCGCAGGATGGCAAGCCCTTCCTGACCGATGCCTGGCAGCGCCCAGAGGGCGGCGGCGGTATTTCGCGGCTGATCGAGGAAGGCAATGTGTTCGAGCGGGGCGGCGTGAATTTTTCGCACGTCACCGGCGCAGCATTGCCGCCATCGGCCGCGGCCGCGCGCCCTGAACTCGGTGGCAAGGCTTGGGAAGCGATGGGCGTGTCGCTGGTGTTGCATCCGCGCAATCCATACGCGCCCACGGTGCACATGAACGTGCGCTTTTTCAGCACCGTCAATGCCGATGGCGCACCCGTATGGTGGTTCGGCGGCGGCATGGATTTGACGCCGTATTACGGCGACGTGGACGACGTGAAGCATTTCCACCAGGTGTGCCACGATGCGCTGGCGCCGTTTGGCGACGAGCTGCATCCGAAGTTCAAACAGTGGTGCGACGATTATTTCTACCTGAAGCACCGGCGCGAAGCGCGCGGCGCCGGCGGCATCTTCTTCGACGACTTCAACGCCCTGGGCTTTGACGGCAGTTTCGCCATGATGCGCAGCGCCGGCGACGCCTTCATCGACGCCTATGTGCCGATCGTGGCGCGCCGCAAGGGCACGCCCTACGGCGAACGCGAACGCGATTTCCAGTGCTACCGGCGCGGACGCTATGTCGAGTTCAACCTGGTCTTCGACCGCGGCACCCTGTTCGGGCTGCAGTCGGGCGGACGCACCGAGGCGATCCTGATGTCGATGCCGCCCGTGGTCAAGTGGCGCTACGACTGGCACCCGGAAGCGGGCAGTCCCGAAGCGGCGTTGTATACTGACTTCCTCGTGCATCGCGACTGGCTGCAGGCGTGAAGGAAAGCGGTACGGCATGCGTGGCGCTGCTCGGTGGCAGCTACGATCCGGTGCACATGGGCCATGTCGCGCTGGGCACGCATTTTTCCAGCCTGCTGCACGCCGATGAACTGCGCGTGATTCCGGCAGGCGCGCCCTGGCAAAAGGATAAACTGGGCGCCACCGGCCAGCAGCGCGCCGAGATGGCCGGCCTGGCCTTTGCCGGCCTGCCCCTGCCCGTGGTGATCGACCGCCAGGAAATCGAGCGCAGCGAACATGGCCAGGCCAGCTACACCATCGATACCTTGCGCCAGGTACGCGCCGAGCTGGGAGTGCGCGCTTCCATCGTTTTCCTGATGGGCGCCGACCAGCTGCAGCGGCTCGCGACATGGCGCGAATGGCAGCAATTATTTGAATACGCGCATATCTGCGTCGCGGCCCGCCCCGGCTTCGCGCTGAATGACACAGCAGTACCGCAAGTGGTCGCCGATGAATTTTCGCGCCGCCTGGGGTCTCTGGAAAGCATCCGCAACACGCCGCACGGTCTGACTTATCTGGCACAGGACTTCGCGGTGGATATCTCCGCCACCGAAATACGTGCGGCATTACAACGGGGGAATCGGGCAAACTCGCTTGTTTCCCCGCTAGTGCTAGACTATATTGAACAACATAATTTATACAAAAGCTAAATGGACATCAAAAAACTGCAAACCCTCGTCGTTGACGCCCTTGAAGACGTCAAAGGCCAAGACATCGCCGTCTTCGAAACGAGTCACCTGACCAGCCTGTTCGACCGCATCGCGATCGTCTCCGGCACCTCGAACCGTCAAACCAAGGCGCTGGCCGCCTCGGTACGCGACAAGGTCAAGGACGCCGGCGGCCAGATCATCGGCATGGAAGGCGAGGAAACCGGTGAATGGGTGCTGGTCGATCTGGGCGACATGATCGTCCACATCATGCAAGCGCCTATCCGCGCCTACTACCGCCTGGAAGAAATCTGGGGCGACACACCGGTCAAGCTGGGTGCCGCCAAGCGCGCGCCGAAAAAAGCGGCTGGCGACGAGCCGAAAAAGGTCAGCGGCCATCTGGCAGCCAGCAAGGCCAATGTGGAAGCTTCGCCCGTGATCGAGAAAAAGACGCCGGCCAAGAAAGCCACGGCAGCCACCGCCGCCAAGAAAGCCCCGGCGAAAAAAGCCACCGCTTCCAAAGCTGTCGGCAAGACCGTGAAAGTCGCGCCAACCAAGACCGAAGCGGCTGCCGTGAAAGCGCTGAAAGCACTGCCAGAGAAAAAAGTACGCGCCCCACGCGCGGCCAAGCCGGCAGCCGATGCTGCACCGGCAAAAACCGTGATCAAGCGTATCAAAAAAGTCGAAGCGTAAGCCTCGATGCAGCTCATCATCGCTGCGGTCGGCCATAAAATGCCGGCCTGGATAGAGACGGGCTTCGCGGAATACGCGAAGCGCATGCCGCCGGAATTGCGCATCGTGCTGAAAGAAATCAAGCCGGTGGAGCGTTCCGGCAGCAAGACCGCCGCCACGGCGATGGCGCTGGAACGCGAACGCATCGAAGCCGTCCTGCCCAAGGGCGTGCGCATCATCGCCCTCGACGAACGCGGCAAGGATCTGACCAGCGTCGGCCTGTCGCAGCAATTGATGGCGTGGCAGCAGGATGGCCGCGACACCGCCTTCCTGATCGGCGGCGCCGACGGTCTCGATCCGCAACTCAAGGCACGTGCCGAAGGCATGCTGCGCATTTCCAGCATGACCCTGCCGCACGGCGTGGTGCGCGTGATCCTCGCCGAGCAGCTCTATCGGGCCTGGTCGATCACGCAAAACCACCCCTATCACCGCGTCTGAACTCCCCCATGAAAACGGCTGATCACAAGATCTACCTCGCTTCCAAAAGTCCGCGCCGGCGCGAACTGCTGCGCCAGATCGGCGTCGATTTCGAATTGCTGCTGCTGCGCAGCGACGGCCCGCGCGGCGCCGACGTCACCGAGGAAGTCTTTCCCGGCGAATCGGCGCTCGACTATGTCGCCCGCGTGTCGAATGAAAAAGCCGCCTTTGCGTGGGACCTGGTGCGCCGCCGCCACCTGACGCTACGTCCGGTACTGGCGGCCGACACCACCGTCACCATCGACGGCGTCATCCTCGGCAAGCCGGCCGACCGCGCCGAGGCCGTGGCGATGCTGGAGCAGCTGTCGGGCCGAACGCACGAGGTACTCACCTCGATCGCCGTGCACTACAAGAATTTCGCCGAGCAGCGCACGCAGGTGTCGCAGGTGCGCTTCGGCGTGCTCTCGCCCGCCTCGATCGCCGCCTATTGCGCCACGCCGGAACCGTACGACAAGGCCGGCGGCTACGGCATACAGGGCAGCGCCGCGCTGTTCGTCGAGCACATCGAAGGCAGCCATTCCGGCATCATGGGCCTGCCCCTGTACGAGACGGCGCAATTGCTGCGTGAAGCAGGTTTGCCCCTGCCCTGATCCCGGGTATGATGTCATTCGTTGCCTCCACTCCCGCGCCTCCATGAACGAAGACATCCTGATCAATATCACGCCGCAAGAAACGCGCGTCGCCCTCATCCTGCAGGGCGCCGTGCAGGAATTGCACATCGAGCGCACGCTCACGCGCGGCCTGGCCGGCAATGTGTATTCCGGCAAAGTGGTGCGGGTGTTGCCGGGCATGCAGTCGGCCTTCATCGACATCGGCCTGGAGCGTGCCGCCTTTCTGCACGTGGCCGACATCTGGGAAGCGCGTGGCCACGACGGCCAGAACGCCACGCCGGCGCCGATCGAAAAAATCCTCTTTGACGGCCAGGTGCTGACGGTGCAGGTGATCAAGGACCCGATCGGCACCAAGGGCGCGCGCCTGTCGACGCAGATTTCCATTGCCGGACGCATGCTGGTGTACCTGCCGCAGGATAAACATATCGGCATCTCGCAGAAGATCGAGAAGGAAGCGGAGCGCGAGCAGTTGCGCGTGCGCCTGCAAAGCCTGCTGCCGCCCGATGAAAAGGGCGGCTACATCGTGCGCACCATGGCCGAGGACGCGTCAGACGCGGACCTGAAGGCGGACGTCGACTACCTGCGCAAAACCTGGAGCACGATCACCCACGGCGCGCGCACGCGTCCCGCCACCAGCCTGCTGCACCAGGACTTGAGCCTGGCGCAGCGCGTGCTGCGCGACTTCGTCGGCGATGAAACGGCCACCATCCAGGTCGACTCGCGCGAAAACTATGTGAAATTGCGCGAATTTGCTGAAATCTACACGCCCAGCGAACTGACGCGCCTGCAGCACTACACGGGCGAGCGCCCGCTGTTCGACCTGTACGGCGTGGAAGAAGAGATTTTGCGCGCGCTGGGCCGCCGGGTCGACCTGAAGTCAGGCGGCTACCTGATCGTCGACCAGACGGAGGCGATGACCACCATCGACGTCAACACGGGCGGCTTTGTCGGCGGGCGCAATTTCGCCGACACGATCTTCAAGACCAACCTGGAAGCGGCGCACGCCATCGCGCGCCAGCTGCGCCTGCGCAACCTGGGCGGCATCATCATCCTCGACTTCATCGACATGGACAACGCCGAGCACCGCAACGCCGTGCTGGCCGAACTCAAACGCACGCTGTCGCGCGACCGCACCAAGGTTTCGGTGAGCAATTTCTCGCCGCTGGGCCTGGTGGAAATGACGCGCAAGCGCACGCGCGAATCGCTGGCCCACATCCTGTGCGAACCATGCCCCGCCTGCGCCGGCAAGGGCCAGGTGAAAACCTCGCGCACCATCTGCTATGAAATCCTGCGCGAACTGCTGCGCGAAGCAAAACAGTTCAACCCGCGCGAATTCCGCATCCTCGCCTCGCAGGAAGTGGTGGATCTGTTTTTAGAGGAAGAATCGCAGCACCTGGCCATGCTGGGTGACTTCATCGGCAAGAAAATCTCGCTGCAGGTGGAGAATGCCTACCACCAGGAGCAGTACGACGTGATCCTGATGTAGTCCTTTGCGCACGCTGACCATGACAACAAACGCTGCCCTGTGCCTGTTGCTACTGTGCGCATCGACGGCCCTGGCCGCTACTAACGCCACGCTCCCCGTCACCCTCGCCAAGGGCACGCCCGTGGTGCAACTGGAGCTGAACGGCAAGACGCTG
The DNA here is from genome assembly GCF_001445815.1 of Janthinobacterium sp. Ant5-2-1. Classification (NCBI taxonomy): domain Bacteria; kingdom Pseudomonadati; phylum Pseudomonadota; class Betaproteobacteria; order Burkholderiales; family Oxalobacteraceae; genus Janthinobacterium; species Janthinobacterium sp. Ant5-2-1. Next base: position 7,559 of record NZ_LNCE01000059.1, read on the forward strand.
CCGTTCGTGCTCGACACGGGTGCAAGCACCAGCCTGCACCTGACGCCGGAGGTCGCACGATCGCTGCCAGGGCTGGCCTACACGGGCCGGCAACGCACAAGCATCGACCTGGCAGGCAAAGTTCATGCATCGGACGAATTTCTCGTTCCCGCGCTGACCGTCAACGGCTTGCCATTCGCTGCCATGCAGGGCGTCATTCTGACGCCATGGGGCCTGGCGCTGGGCGAGCAAAAGGGCTTGCCGGCAAATATGTCCGTGCTGGGATTAAATTTTTTTGCCGGCAAGCGGGTCGTGTTCGACCTGCCGGCAGGCACCCTGCAGATCAGCGCCAGCGATGGCGCCGCGCCACCTGCCGGATGGCTGGCAGTGCCATACGAGCGCATCGATGAAGGTTTGCTGCTGCATCTGGCCGACGGCAAGAAAACCTATCGCCTGGTGCTCGACACGGCCGCCTCCATTTCCATTATAAAAAGTTCGGCAGCCGAAGCGTTTTCGCGCGTGGAAAAATGCGCTTTCAAGCTGGGGCCCGGACTTCCCTGCCGCACGATCACACTGCCGCTGCCGGGCGGAAAGAGCATCTCGCCCCTGTTGATGGCGTTGCCGGATGCATTCAAGGCAGATGGCATATTGGGCACGGATTTCTTCAGGCAAATGCCGGTGCTGTTCGACCTGCAACATCAAATGCTGTATTTGCGCCCTCCCGCGCCGGCTGGTTGAGGCCTATGTACGCAAGCGATAGCACCACCGCCTTCTGGCGCGACCCGGCTCTGCCCCACGTGGAAAGCCGGCGCGCCTGCCACAGCCGGGCGTGCTACAAGCCGCACAGCCATCCCACCTTTTCCATCGGCGCCGTCGATGCGGGTGGCAGCATCTTTACGGGCAGCCAGGATGGCCAGGCCGTGCTCGGCAATGGCAGCCTGGTGCTGGTGCCGGCCAGCTGCGTGCACGCCTGCAATCCCCTGCCTGGCGCCCTGTGGAGCTACCAGATGCTGCATCTCGATACGCGGTGGCTGCAAGCGCACGCACCGGCGCTCGATGGAGACATGGCACGCGTGCTGCACTGCCCGCTGCTATACGCGCAGTTTTGCGCCATGAATGCGCTGCTGTTTTCAACGGCCAGCACAGATGAAAAAAATACGGCGCTGCTGGCCTTCCTGGGCGCTTGCGCCAGTGCCTGCGCAGACCTGCTGCCTTCGGAACGCAAGCCCGTGCCGCAGCAACTGGCGCCCGTGCTCGCAACGCTGCAGGCGCAGCCCTCGGCCAGCCTGCGGCAACTGGCGCAAGCGGCGGGCTTGAGCCCGTATCAATTGATCCGCGCCTTTCGCGCCGCCACGGGCATGACGCCGCATGCCTACCAGTTGAACGCGCACGTGAACCGCGCGCGCAGCCGCTTGCAGGCGGGGACGGCTTTGGCGCAGCTGGCGCATGAACTGGGCTTTGCGGACCAGAGCCATTTTCAGCGCGTGTTCAAAGCCCATACAGGCATCACACCGGGACGCTACCGCTAAGCTGCAATTTTCTTCAATACAGGCTGCCGCCAGCCCCTGCATACTCGCGCATCGCCATTGCCTGAGCCTAACTCCATGCAGGATTTTCTTTTCATCGCCGCCGCCCACTTTCTTTCCCTGCTGTCGCCCGGTCCCGATTTTTTCCTGATCGCGCGCACCTCGCTGGCCCACGGCTGGCGCGGTGCCGCCGGCACGTGCGTGGGCATTACCGTGGCCAATGCCGTGTTTATCGTGGCGGCGTTTGGCGGACTATCGGTGCTAAAGGCGGGCAGTATGGCATTCATGGTGGTGCGGCTGGCGGGATGCGCCTATCTGCTGTACCTGGGCTGGTTATTCCTGCGCCATGCGGGCAAGAGCAACCTGGAGGCGGGGGCCGCCACCGGCAAGGTACGCTGGCGCGGCGGTGTGGCGATGGGGTTTGTCTCGGCCATCCTGAACCCGAAGAACGCGCTGTTCTACGTCAGCCTGGCCACCGTGCTGGCCGGCAGGCAGACGAGCCCCGCTGCGATGGCCGCGTATGGCGCGTGGATGGTCTTTGCCGTACTGGCGTGGGATATGGCGGTGGCGCTGGCCATCGGCAGCAGCGCACTGCGGCAGCGCTTTGCCCGCGCGCTGCCGTTGCTGGAACGGCTGTCGGGCGTGATGCTGATTGCGTTAGCGATAGGGCTACTGGCTCAGGCCGGCAGCGGATCCAGGTAAAACACGGCATACACTTTCAGGGGCGTCGTTTCCGTCGCCTTTTCCGAGCGCACGACGGAGCAGTCGTCGGCGGCCAGGCTGCGCCAGTTCTGAATGCCCGCCTTGGCGAACATGGCGTGCGCGGGGGCATTCGCGGCCAGGTCCAGCACCAGGCAGGCGTTGCGCGGGCCGGCACCGTAATTGACGGCGCGGATTTCAATGCCGAAGGTGGTCATCCATGGTTCCCACAAGCCTTTTTCCTTGCCGGCCGCGATGCGGTCGAGCATCTCGCCAAACGTCAAACCTTTTTTGACGGTATCGCGCAGTGCTTGCAACGACGGCGCCAGGCGCGGGTCGGGCTGCTTGTTGCCGGCGCGAATCTCGGCGATCGCTTTCAATTCCTTGATGATGGCCGCGTCGCGTTCCGTGTAGTCGCGCATGCGCGCGTAAAACTCGGCATCGAGGAAGGGATTGACGGTCAGCTTGGCGACGCCCTCTTCGCGGCGTTTCGGGGAAGGCGTGTTGGTTTTGGTCATGGCGATGGAGGGCAAAATACGTTGAGGGGCGCCAGTTTAACATCATGGCGCATCGGCGGCGGCGTTAGCGCCGCTTTAATGTCGCGCCTGGTGGGTGCGGGGCGGCCGTTGCGGCGCGCGTGCCGGGCTGCATGAAGCCGCGCCGTGGTCCGAACAGGAAGACGGCGCCCGCATACAGTCCCGCCAAGGGGAAGCGCACATCCCTGAGCAACTGGTGGAAAATGGCGATCGACTGCGCGCGGGTGACGGGAATGTCGGCGCGCCACTGGCACAGCACGTCATGCACGAGGCTGGCATGATAGGTGGCCGGCAAGCCCAGGTGCTGCGCGCCATCAGGCGTGCCCACATAAAACAGGCCGAGCACGCTGATGCAGGGCGAACAGCCATCCCAGGCATAGCCGGCGCGGATGCGGATCGCCGATTCGCGTATCGTCACCCACTCGTTTTCAAACTCTATGCCGTCAAGCAAGGGCGAGCAATAGCCATAGTCGCTGTCCAGCGCATAACGCCAGGCGTTGCCGGACATGCCGAAATTCTTCGGCATCAGCGGCCACCCTGCTGTGCATGTTTTGCTGTCGTCTGCATGGCGTTGTCTTGATTGATCAATATCAAGATTTAAACATACTCCAGCAAAAGAAGGGCAACAAGTGGCAGACTCAGGCGCGCGGCGCCGCCGTCGATTCGCGCACCACCAGTTCGGGTTTCAGGCGCACGTCGAGCACTGGGGAATCGGGCGAGGCGATGGTTTGCAGGATCAGCCGGGCCGCTTCCGTGCCGATGCCGTGGTGGCGGATGCGGATGGTGGTCAGCGGTGGACGGATCATGTCCATGTACGGCATGTCGTTGTGGCCCACGACGGAAATATCTTCCGGGCAGCTCAAACCCAGCTCTCGGATGGCGTCGTAGCAGCCGAGGGCCACCAGGTCGCTGCCCGTCACCACGGCCGTCGTCCGCGGCGAATGGCGCAGCAGTTCCAGCAACGCCTCCTTGCCGCATTCGCGCGAATAGCCGCTGCTTTCAAAGACGAACGCTTGCGAGGGATCGAGTTCGCTGGCCTGGATGGCGGCCAGGAAACCGAGGCGGCGCACATGGCCGGTAGACAAATTTTCCGGGCCCGCAATGTGCGCGATATGGCGGTGGCCCAGCGCCAGCAAATGCTCGACGGCCAGGCGCATGCCGACCACGTCGTCGCTGACGACACAGGAAGCGACGCCGTTTTCATCGCTGCGGTTGACGGTAACGACGGGCACGTTCTGGTCGATGCACATCTTGATGACGGGATCGTCGCGACGCGCCGTGGCCAGGATCAGGCCATCGACCTGCTGCCCCAGCAGGCGGTTGATGACGAACAGCTGCTCTTCCTCGTCGGCGCCCACGTTGGTGACGATGGCCAGGTAGCCATGCTTGCGCAAGCCTTCTTCGATGCCCAGCAGAATCGGCGGGAAAACAGCATTGGTAATGTCGGGCAAGACCACGCCGATGATGCGCGACTTGCGCGTCACGAGGGTGGAGGCGGCGCGGTTGGGCCGGTAGCCGAGCCGGCCCGCTTCGGCCAGCACGCGCGCGGCCACTTCTGCGCTGACCATTTGCCGCGTTGCCGGATTCATCACGCGCGACACGGTGGAAAAGTGCACGCCGCTGGCCCGCGCAACGTCGCTTAAGGTGGGGTTCTTGTTTGTCATGGGCTTCCCGGATCGCAATAGCGTGATTTTATCGCAAAAAATGCTCATTTCGTCAAAAACCGAGCAAACGCTTGCATTGAATTAATGGCGTTGCCCAAAGCGGTTTTGTTGTGCTTAAGTACAATCCAGCCTTGACAGCGTGCAAACGCTTGCATACCATGGCTCGGACTTACCACTCGGGCCCGGTTGCCCTTCCCAGAATTCCTATGTCTACTTCGCACAGCAAGCACGCCGAACAGAACGGCGAGACCTTCAACCTGAAAGAAGCCGCCCTCGCCTATCACGCGCAACCCCGCGCAGGCAAGATTTCCGTCACGCCAACCAAACCGCTGGGCGACGCCCGCGCCCTGACCCTGGCGTACTCGCCGGGCGTGGCCTTCGCCTGCGAAGCCATCGTGGAAGATCCGCGCACGGCCGGCACCTACACGTCGCGCAGCAACCTGGTGGCCGTGATCACGAATGGCACGGCCGTGCTGGGCCTGGGCGATATCGGCCCGCTGGCCAGCAAACCGGTGATGGAAGGCAAGGCATGCCTGTTCAAGCAGTTCGCCGACGTCGACGTGTTCGACATCGAACTGGCCGAGAACGATCCCGACCTGTTCATCGACACCGTGGTGCGCATGGAGCCGACCTTCGGCGGCATCAACCTGGAAGACATCAAGGCGCCCGACTGCTTCTATATCGAACAGCAATTGCGCAAGCGCATGAACATTCCCGTCTTCCACGACGACCAGCACGGTACGGCTATCATCGTCGCGGCCGGCATCCTGAACGGCCTGGAACTGGTGGGCAAGGACATCGGCAACGTCAAGGTAGCCGTCTCGGGCGCGGGCGCCGCCTCGATCGCCTGCCTGGACCTGCTCGTCTCGCTGGGTCTGAACAAGTCGCTGCTAAAAGTATGCGACAGCCAGGGCGTGATCTACCCGGGCCGCGATGCCAACATGGAAGAGAACAAGGCGCGCTACGCGAATGACACGAGCGACCGCGACCTGGCCGACGCCATGGTCGGCACCGACATCTTCATCGGCGTCTCGAAGGGCGGCGTGGTCAGCGCGCAGATGGTCGAATCGATGGCCGCCAAGCCGCTGATCTTCGCCCTGGCCAATCCGCATCCGGAAATCGCCCCGGAAAAAGTGCATGCCGTGCGTGACGACGCCATCGTCGCCACGGGCCGCTCGGATTATCCGAACCAGATCAACAACGTGCTGTGCTTCCCGTACATCTTCCGTGGCGCGCTCGACGTGGGCGCCACCACCATCAACGAAGAAATGAAGCTGGCCTGCGTGCGCGCCATCGCCGCACTGGCCAAGGAGCCGTTGCCGGGTCACGAGAGCAGCGCGCTGACGCCGCTGCAGCTGATTCCATCGCCGTTCGATGAACGCCTGCGCAGCTGGGTCGCGCCTGCCGTATCGCAAGCGGCCATCGCCACCGGCGTGGCCACGCGCGTGCCAGCCAACGCCTGAGACACATGACAGGCCTTGCGGCCTTGGCAAAATAACAGCAAGTTACCATTGCTTACAAAAAAACCATGGCTAAAAACCATGGTTTTTTTCATTCTTCCCCTTGAGACTGCTTAAATAGTTATCGAAGAGCAAATTCCCCCATGGGCGTTTTTGCAGTCACCTTCGATTACAATGACGCCTACTTTATGTTGCTACAGTTGCCATAATGGCGACACGCGCGTTACCAAGGATATTCATGCTCGGCCTGACCTCTGTTTGTGTTTTTCTCTTTTCGGCATTGGCGCTGGCTGTCAACAGCGGATATTCGCTTGGCGCGCTGGTTCTCCTGCTGGCCAGTAGCTGGCTGCTGTGGAAACGCCCCCGTCTGAACCTGCAACGCCGGGATTATCTGCTGCTGGGCACCCTATTGCTGTATTTCTGTGTTTTCACGGCCAACATGCTGTACCACGCAGATCCTGCCCGCGAACTCGACATGCCATTGCGGGCACTGCTGGCCGTGCCCGTGCTGCTCCTGTTGATAGCCTATCCGCCCCGCCCTGCTGCATGGTGGAGTGGGCTGGCAATTGGTGCCGTGGCCGGCGCTACACTGGCCTTCATGCAATTTCTCGACACCAACATCGTACGGCCACAAGCGGCGACAAGCAATCCGATCCACTACGGGAACGCCAGCATGCTATTTGGCATGTTGGCTTTGTCAGGTCTCGGCTGGGCCCGCGAGCAACGTCATTCGCTCGTCTGGATCTGCGTATTGCTCGCTGGCGGCCTGGCAGGCGTTTTTGGCTCCATCATCAGCAGCAGCCGGGGTGGCTGGGTAGTACTGCCCATTTGCCTCCTGATCATCGCCGTACATCATGCCAAACACTATGGCAAACGCTACCGGATCGCCATGTTCACCTTGTTGCTTGCAATAGTCGCAGTGGCCTATGCAATGCCGAGCTCGCTTGTCTACCAGCGCGCGATCATTGCGGTCGCTGAACTGGAAAAGTTCGAAAGCAACGGCGATGCGGCTACATCTGTGGGGCAACGTCTTGAGATGTGGCGCACCGCGCTGGAGATGTCCAAGCAGAATCTATGGCTAGGTATGGGGCGCACCGGCTATCTGGCACAAAAACAAGAACTCGTGGCAGAGGGAAAGATGAGTAGCGCCATCAGCGCGTATACCAATGCCCACAATGACTACCTCGACGCCTTAGTCAAACGCGGCATCATCGGTCTACTGGCATTGCTGGCGCTATTTATTGTTCCGCTAACCCTGTTTGGACATGCTCTGCGCCACAGCACAGCCGCAGCACGGCCATATGCCCTGGCTGGCGTAATATTGTGTACTTGCTATCCTGTTTTTGGCCTGACGACGAGCTCGCTAACCCTGAATATCGGCATCATCATGCTGGTCTTCCCGATGGTGATACTGTGGGCCCTGTTGCGCCAGCAAGAGCGTATCGCTTGAACTCGTCTTCCGCCTGACCGTTTTTGCTGTCCCTGCAAGGAACCCTACCGATGCTCACGCCCGACCTGAAGCGCCTCACCGCGCTGCACGCGCCCTACAAGAAACATTTGGCTCTGGCCCTGCTGGCGATGGTCGTCACGGCGGCCACGGAACCGCTGCTGCCGTATGCGCTCAAGTTGCTGCTCGACAATGGCTTTGGCGGCAAGGTGAGTTTTTCTTTCTGGCTGGTGCCACTGATCGTCATCGGCATCTTTGCCATCCGCGGCGCATCGACGTTTGCGAGCAGCTATCTGATGAGCTATGTCTCCACGCGCATCCTCAACGAATTGCGCCGCAGGATGTTTGCCAGCATGCTGAACCTGCCCATCGACTTCTACAACACGCACACGGTGGGCAAAGTCATCAACTCCATCATGTTTGAGGTGCAGCAGATCATCGAGATGGTGACCAAGGTGTTTACTTCGATCGTGCGCTCCTCGCTGACCGTGCTGGGCTTGCTCGCCTGGCTGCTGTACCTGAACTGGGCACTGACCCTGGTCACACTGGTGCTGCTGCCCGTGCTGACCATCGTCGTGCGCACCACGGGCAAGCGCCTGAAAAAACTCAACCGCGACTCGCTGGCCGTCAATGCCGAGCTGACCCAGGTCATCGAAGAAACTACGCGCGCCCAGCAAGTGATCAAGATCTTCGGCGGACAGCATTACGAGAAGACGCGGTTCGAGGAGCGCGCCGAGCAATTGCGCCGCTACAGCATGCGCATGACCACCACCTTTTCCGCCACCGTGCCCATCACGCAGGTGATCACGGCAGCCGCCGTGGCCCTGGTCATCGTCATGGCCCTGTTCCAGTCGGAACAGGGGCAAATCACGGTGGGCGGCTTCGTTTCCTTCATCACGGCCATGCTGATGCTGCTGACGCCCTTGAAGCAGCTGGCCGAAGTCAACGGCCCGCTGCAGCGCGGCATGGCCGCCGCCGAAGAAGTCTTCTTGCTGATCGACAAGACACCGGAGCGCACGGGCGGCAAGCCGCTCGCTGGCCGCAGCAAAGGCCACATCGAGTTCAAGGACGTGAGCTTCGCCTATCCCGGACATCCGGAGCCAGCCCTGCAACACATCGACCTGAGCATCGCGCCAGGACAAACGGTCGCCTTTGTCGGCATGTCCGGTGGCGGAAAATCGACCCTGGTCAGCCTGCTGCCCGGTTTTTACTCGGCCAGCAGCGGTGAAATCTTGCTCGATGGACAAAATATCGATGCCATCGCCCTGACCAGCCTGCGCAGCCAGATCGCCATGGTCAGCCAGCAAGTGGTGCTGTTCGACGATACCCTGGCCGCCAACATCGCGTATGGCGATGCGGCACCGGACCGCCAGCGCATCGAAGCGGCCGCAGCAGCCGCCTTCCTGTCGGACGTCATCGACGGTTTGCCCGACGGCCTGGAAACGCGCCTGGGCGACAACGGCTCGCGCCTGTCCGGCGGCCAGCGCCAGCGCGTGGCCATCGCCCGCGCGATCTACAAGGATGCGCCCATCCTGATCCTCGATGAGGCCACCTCGGCACTGGATACGGAGGCGGAACGGGCCGTGCAGGCGGCACTGGAGCACCTGATGCAAGGAAAAACCACCTTAGTTATTGCTCATCGGCTATCAACAATTGAACGTGCGGACCGTATCGTGGTATTGTCACATGGGAAAATAATGGAAACCGGCAGTCACCAGCAATTATTGGATGCCAACGGCGCGTATGCCAATCTGCATCGCCTGCAATTTTCCCAGCAAGTGGTATGACACCATCGAATGAATACCTGAAATCGTACTGATACATGACGCCTTTGATTCCCGCCGAACTTCTACAAAAGTCGGAAAAAATTCTGTTCATCGCCCATCTGGCGCTGGGAGACTTTACCTACCTGCAAAACGGTTTCCGCGCTTTTGCCGCGGCCTACCCCCACATCCAGATCCACCTGTGGGTCGACGAAGTACGGCGCACGTCCGACGCCAAACAATGGGAAAGCTTGCGCACCTATTCGCTGTACGACTGGGTCGAACAGTCAGGCCTGTTTTCCAAGGTGTATCGCAAGACCTACAGCCCCGCGCTATACGAAGAGTCACTGCGCGAAGCCCAGGCGGAGCGCTATCCTGTCGTCGTGTCGCTTGCCCATGTACGGCCACAGCAATATGCGGACCTTGCCCGCGCGATCAGCCCGCACGGGCTGGTGATCGGCACGCGCAAGCCGTTCAGCCCGCTTCGCCCCTGGCATTACCTGGCCTACCGCAAGATCGACGCCGTGCTGGCCTCGTATGCGGGACAAGATGCCGGCGAGCACCATATCAGCAGCGTGTATGCGGACTGGTTCCATCAATTGACGGGACTCGACATTCCCGTGGCCGAACGCTATCCCTTCGTGCACATTCCCGAGCACGCATTGCAACAGGCTCAGGAGCAACTGGCCGCCTGGGGCTTTGCCCCGCGCCAGGGTCCGCTCGTGCTATTGAATCCGTTTGCCAAGTCGCACAAGCGCGGCTGGCCGCTGGAGCGCATTGCCGAGCTGATCACGCGCATGCAGGCGATGCCGAAATGGCAGCATGCCTGCTTCCTGATCAATGCCATGCCGCAGGAACTGGCCAAGGTGAATGCCGTCGTGCAAACGCACAACTTGCCACGCACGCAAGCCTTCAGTGCCGTCGACAACTTTTTCCAGCTGCCGGCCATGCTGACGCAATGCGACCTGATTATTTCAGTGGAAACATCGATCATGCATCTGGCGAACGCCGTGCATGTGCCCGTCGTGGCACTGATGCGCAAGAAGAATCCGGAATGGGCGCCTTTCGACAGCGCCAACAGCACCGTCATCACGGTGGCGCGGCGCAGCGACTGGGTCAAGGCGATTTCAAGCGATCAGGTATTGAAGACCATCGCCTAGAAAACGCTTCAGTGGCTAGCCGGTGCCCAGCATGCTGATGCGCACCAGGTCGGCCACATTATCGACGCCCAGCTTCTCCATCAGGCGCGCCTTGTGCACTTCCACGGTGCGCACGGAAATGCCCAGCGCCGGGGCGATATCGCGGTTGTGCTGGCCCGTCACTACCAGCTGCATCACTTCGCGCTCGCGCGGCGTCAAGGCGCGCAGTAAAGCGAGCCCTTCCACCTGACGCTGCAACTGGCCGCGCGCATGCGCTTCACGCGAAAACGCTTCCTCGATGGCGGCCAGCAGCTTGTCATGATCAAATGGTTTTTCCAGGAAATCGCTGGCTTGCGCCTTGAATGCCTGGCGTGCCAGCGCCACGTCGCCATGCCCGGTGATGATGATGATGGGCAGCAGGCATTTGAGCTCCAGCAGGCAGCGCTGCAGGCTCAGGCCATCCATGCCCGACATGCGGATATCGATCAGCAGACAGCCGGCCCACTCGGGCCGCCAGCTGTGCAGGAAATCTTCGCCGCAGGAAAACAGCGCCGTGCGGTAACCGCGTATGCCCAACAGCAAACCCAGCGCATCGCGCACGGCGGGATCGTCGTCCACGATAAACACCGTCAAATTACTTGTCACCATACTCTCCCGTAGCGGCTGCGCTGGCGTGCGCCAGGGGCAGGATAAAACGAAAAATGCCATGCTTGCCCACTTCGGCCCACAGCTGGCCGCCATGCGCTTCGACAATGCTGCGGCTGAGCACCAGCCCCAGCCCCAGGCCGCTGGCCTTGGTCGAGACGAACGGTTCGAACAGGCGTGCGGCCAGGCTGTTGGAAATGCCGGGCCCGCTGTCTTCCACGGACAGGCGCAACCGCCCGCCCTCGAGCCGCTCGGCCGACACCGTGATGCGGCGCTGGCCGCGCGGCTGGCCCATCACCGCATCCTGTGCATTGGCCAGCAAGTTACGCAACACCAGCTCGATTTGCAGGCGGTCCGCGTTGACGGCCAGTGACGACGGCGGCGCCAGCACCAGCTCGATGCCATGCTCATGGAACAGCGGCGTGAACTGGCGCGCCAGGCCTTCGATCAGGGCGCTCGCCTCAACCGCTTCGAGCTGCATCGCACCCGTGCGGAAAAAGTCGCGCAGGCGGCGCACCACGTCCGCGGCGCGTCCCGATTCCACGATCATGTGTCCGATGGCGCCTTGCAGCAAGGCGCCGTTCTCGCCCCGCTCCAGCAGGTATTCACAGGCCTTGCCATAGGTCGACAAGGCCGTCAGCGGCTGGTTCAGCTCGTGCGCCAGGGCGGCCGCCATTTCGCCGGCGGCCGCCAGGCGCAACGTGTGCTTCAGCTCATCGGCCACTTGCCGCATTTCATCGACGACGATGCCGATAAAAAATCCCACCAGCGCCAGCACGGCGTCGAGCAGTTGCAATTCATAAAACTGGATATCGACGGCATGCGTCCATTTCACCAAGGTGATGATACATAGCTGCAATACAAACACGGCCAGCATGGCGCCATGCAATCCCTGGCGCGAGGCGGCCCAGATGACGGGAAGAAACAGGAAGTAGAAATGCTTGTATTCGGAGCGCACGATGGAACCGAAGAGGCTCCACAACACGAAGCTGGCCAGGGCCAGGTACGCCAGCGTTTCCCAGCGCCAGACGGCGGCGTGCAGGCGCGCACGCCCGCGCTCGCTGAACAGCACCCAGATCAGCGGCATCGACACCAGCATGCCGACCGTGTCGCCAATGCCGAAACGCCAGACGGCCGTGCCCCACTCGCCGGCCGGTATGCGTCCCGTGAGCGACAGCAATGAAATATAGCCGAGCGCATTGAGCGCGGTGCCCAGCAGCACGATGAGGACCCAGGCGCTCAGGCGGCGCCGGTTGTCGAAGATGTCGCTGCTGCTGAAGCTGCGGCGCAGGACTGCGCCGATACCGCCATAGCCGAGCACCAGCCACGCCGAACAGAGCAGGGTCAGTGGCAGGCCTGCCGGCATGCCGCGCACCAGCACCTCGCCGGCCACCAGGGCGATGAACCATGGCAGCGCCGCCTTGCGGCCGTGGATCAGCCAAAACACGAGGCCCAGCGCGGGATCGGGATTCCACGGAGTGATGTTCAGCCCGTACATCGGGTCGATATACGTGGCCCAGTCAAACAGCAGATACAGGCCGACAAAGGCGGGATACGGCAGGTAGCGGGACAGGAGTGGGCGCATAACGGTGTTTTTTAACTGTCCCGCATTATGCATCGCAAGCGTGCGCCACGCCATGCCATCTTGCGTTATGTGCACATGAAATAATTTTCATGCAATATCGCAAGGCGCGCCAGCGCGGTCAGGCTACGGCCAAGGGCAAACGTACCTCCACCAGCAAGCCCAGGCCGCCATTACCGCTGTGCAACTGAATCGTGCCGCCGTGCTGGCGCACGACGGAAGCGACGATAGACAAGCCCAGGCCGCTGCCTGGCTGCACCTGCTGCGGCGCGCGGAAAAAGCGGTCGAACACGCGGTCATACAGCGCCGGCGCGATGCCCGGTCCCTGGTCGGCCACATGCAACACGGCCTGGCCCCGCTCCGCATGCAGCGACACCGTCACGCTGCTGCCGCGCGGGCTGTACTTGATGGCGTTTTCCACCAGGTTGTCGATCAGCGAAACGAGGCTCTCGCGCTGTCCCGGCACGCTGAGCGAGACGCTGGCTTGCAATTCAAGCTCGATATCGCCCGCCTGGGCCAGTCCGGACAGGGCCGCCAGGCGGTCTTGCAGCAAGGTATCGAGCGCCTGCCGCCGCGGCAACTCGCCCGCGCCCGCCTGCACTTCGCTGCGCGTCAGCTGCAGCAACTGGCCCACCAGGCGCGCGGCCCGGTTGCCACTGTTCAAGATACCGTGCAGCAGTTCTTGCTGGCGCGCATCATGTACCTGGCTCTGCAAGGCCTCGACATTCACGCGCATGGCCGCCAGTGGCGTGCGCAGCTCATGCGTGGCATCGGCGATGAAGCTGCGTTCGCGCGCGGCGCTGGCATCGACCCGCTGCAGCAGCGCGTTGATATTGTCGACCAGCGCCGCCAGTTCGCCATGCGGCGGCTTGAACGCCAGCGGCCGCAAATCCTGCGGCCCGCGCGCCGCCACCTCCTGCGCCAGCTTGCGCCACGGGCGCATGGCAAGGCGGATCGACAGCCAGGCCGGCACCAGCAGGAACGGCAGACTGATCAGCAGTGGCAGCAGGTAGTAACCGCGTGAATTGATCGTGATGAACAATTGCCAGGCGCCTCCCGCTTCCAGCACCGTCACGCGCGTGCTGCCCTCGGCCAGGCTGCGGCTGCGCCAGGCCTGGCCCTTGACGTACACAACTTCCATCTGCTCCGGGCCGGCGCTGCGGATACCGCTGGGCGCATCGGGCGACTTGTAGACCAGCTTGCCTTCGCGCCAGACCAGGATGCGCGGCGCCAGTTCCGGCACCCGCCCCGTTTCAAACTCCTCGCGCAAGGCTTCGTCGATGGCGCGCAAGCTTTGTTCCTGGCGCTGCGGCTGCTCGGCCAGGTTGTCGGCCACGCTGATAATGGCGTGCAGGACGCCGCGGCTCACATTGCTCGCTTCGTCCGCCCCCTCGACCATCACATACGCCACGGCCAGGCTCCACACCATGGTCAGCATCAGCATTTGCGCGATCATCAGGCGGCGCACCAGGGTAGGCCGGCGCAGCATGGCCCAGAAACGCCCCATCATGCGCCAGTACCCGGCGCAGTGGACGCTTCGCCCTGCTGGTCGATGACATACCCGACGCCGCGCACGGTACGGATATACCCTTCGCCTATCTTGCGGCGCAGGTTGCCCATATGCACATCAAGGGTATTGCTGGCATTGGCCAGCCCGCCGGGCAGGATGTGTTCTTCCAGCACGCGGCGCGTGATGACGCGGTTGGCGCGCATCAGCAAGGTCTTCAGCAGCGCATATTCACTGGCGGTAAGCTCCACCGGCCGGCCATGCACGCTGACACGGCGCGTGGGCACCTGCAGCAGCAGGCCGCGCAACTCGATGGTGTCGCCGTCGAAGCCATAGCTGCGGCGCGCCAGCGCGCGCACGCGCGACAGCAGCTCGGCCAGCACGAAGGGCTTGACCAGGTAATCGTCGGCGCCCCCATCGAGGCCCCGCAAGCGCTGTTCCAGCGTGTCGCGGGCGCTGAGGATCAGCACGGGCAAACGGGCCGCGCGCAACCGGGCCAGCAAATCGAGGCCATCGCCATCGGGCAAACCCAGGTCCAGCAGCACCAGCTCGCAACTGTCGTGTTCGATGCTGCGCGCCGCATCCTCGAGGCTGCGCACCCAGACCACTTGCATGCCCTGGTCGCGCAAGGCGATCCGCACGCCGTTGCCCAGGTCCATATCGTCTTCAATCAGCAGTATCTTCATGGTGAGTATTAAACCACCGCAAGCTGAAGAAAGGGTAAAGAACCCGTCTTCATGCAATCTTAATAAAAGGCTCATTTTTCCTTCATGGCAAGGACAGATACTGTCGGCAGTCAATCGAGCCACCTCCGGACTCGGTTCTCCACCTGACGGAAAACTCCATGCACGCATCTACAACCTTGTTGACCTCGCTGGCACTGGCCTGCGGCCTGAGCTTGAATCCCCTGGCTGCCGCGGCGGCCGAACCGGCTGCGGAAAATGTCTTCACCATCGGCGGCGGTGTCGCCGCCGTGTCCAGCTATTCCGGCGCCGACAAGCTGTCGGCCTCGCCGCTGATCATCCTCGATTACGCCATGGCCAATGGCCTGTTCTTCAGCACGTCGCGCGGGGTCGGCTATGGCGGCCAGGCAGGCCCCCTCAGCTACAGCGCGGCGCTGGGCTACCGCGGCAACCGCGAAGACCACAAGCGCAATGGCGCCAACGGCTGGGGCGGCAGCGACTATCTGAAAGGCATGGGCGAAGTCAAGGGCAACGCCAGCGCCCTGCTCAGCGTGGGCTACTCGCCATTGCCGGGCCTGTCGCTGAGCGTGTCGAGCGACATTCCCCTGTCGAACCGCGAAAATGGCGCGAATGTGCATTTCGAAGCGACGGGCCAGGTCTACGGCAGGTCCGATGCCAAGGGCATGCAGAAAGACAGCGTGACCATCGGCGGCCAGCTGGCCTGGGGCGAGCGCAAGTACGTGCAGACCATGTATGGCGTCACGGCCACCCAGGCCGCGAATACCTCGTTCAAGCAATACACGCCGAAGGCCGGTTTCTATGAAGCGCAAGCCACCGTCAACTGGGAGCACCGCATCGATGCGCGCTGGGGCGTCAATACGCTGATCGGCGTCGAGAGCCGCCTGGGCGACGCGGCCAAGAGCCCCATCGTGCAGCGCAAGACCTCGCCGATCGGCGCCGTGTACGTCACCTACCGCTATTAAAACAGGCCTGGCATAAGGGGAACCCGTACGCTGTTTCGCCAATTTACAGGGGGTGATGGCATGCATAAGATGACATGGTTTTCCGACTATGGCCATCCCTTCCATGCATGCATCGCGCCCCGCAACGCAACACCACCGCGCCCCGGACAGCGCCGCGGGCGCCTGCGGCAAGCCGGGCCAGGATACCTTGCTGCTGCTCTTGCCCGTCAAGCGCGCCAGCGACATCATCTACGGCGCGCGCTACGCCAGGCGCTTGCAGGAGTGGGGCATCAAAGTCTGCGTCAGCCTGTTGCACGTGACCGCGGCGCCACGGCGCTGTGCCGATGACCTGCCCCTGCATGGCGCCAGCGGGTGCCCTGCGGTGGATCTGGCCACACAGCACATGATGCACGAGGCGGGACTCTACCTGAGCCGCTCTCATATCGCCTACAGCACCCACATTTTCGCCGGCGAACTGCTGTTTACGATACTCGATACAGCCGAGCTGCTGGGTTGCCATGAAGTGGTCTTGCCAGCGCACAGGCACGGCGGCTGGCCGCGCCATTTTTCGGGCGGCCTGGCCGGCAAGCTGGCGCGTGGCAGCCGCGGCACCACCATCCTGCTGGCAAACCACGAGGGCGTCAGCAGCCCGGTACCCGTCTGAGCCGAAACGGCTTCGACGTTCCCCTTTATCATGGACATGCGCACGATGATGCCAACTATTACCCTGTCTGACGGCTTGATGGCGATGCCCAGCGGCATGCGCCGCTGGCGCGAAATGCTCAAGCTGCATCTGCGCGCCCGCGTGCAACAGCGCCAGACCCGCCACTGGCTACAACTGCTGAACTCGCATCCGGTGTTTCATGATCTGGTGCAAGCCTATCCGCACATGATCCACAAGGTCTACCGCCCTTACCTGAGCCTGACCTTGAATTGCCAGCAGCGCGTGGAATTGCTGACCGAGCACTACCACTTCATCTTGCAGCAAGGCTGGGGCAGGCTGATGAGCCAAGCGGCGCACGGCCCCGTGCGCCTGTGCACGGTGGCGGGCAAATCGGGCGCGCCCTACCATTTGCAACTGTGTTCGCTGCACCCGATGGACCGCGAAGGCGAGATGGTGCTGCAACTGATGCATAACGACGACGTGCTGTATTCGATCGCCTTCTCCTTCTTCGGCAGCCAGCTGCGCGCCACTCTGGGCATGCGCATCGGCTGCCTGCAAGGCCCGAAGGGCGAGGACAGCGCGCACCGCGTGCGCGAAGCAACGCGCGACTTGCACGGCATGCGCCCCAAGAGCCTGATGGTGCGCCTGGTGCGCCAGCTGGGATACGAACACGGCTGCCGCAAGATGCTGCTTGTCGGCAATATCAACCGCGCCGTGCACCACTCCGCCAAGAAAGGCCGTTTGTTCGCCAACTACAATGCAATATGGCAAGAACTAGGCGCGCAAGTGCGCCAGGATGGGGATTTTGAGTTAGCGTGCGAAAACCTGCCCTCGCCGGCGCTGGAAGAAATTCCTTCAAAGAAACGCTCGGAAGCACGCAAGCGCCACGAACTGACACTGGCCATGATCGCCAGCCTGCGTAGCGGCCTCGAGGCCCATCGCAGCCTGGTGCAAGCCGTCACGGCAGGCGCCACGGCTGCCAGCGCGGTGCGGCAATCGGCCATGCTCGATGAAGACGACGACTACGCTTCCGCTATCGCCTGAGCGCCCCCGCTCTTGCGGCACACGCTACAACCCGTGCACGGCACAATCCTGTTACGCTAGCGCTATCGGCATGCACTGCGGTGCACCGGTTCCCCCAACGTTTACTAGGAGGCAAGTCATGCGTGTAGACATCTACCGCCGGGCCGAGCACGACGGCATTTTTTCCTACCTCGCCGTGCCGGAAGGAAAGCTCATTCCGGAAGAAGTGACCAATACGGACTGGCAGCTCGAAATACGCGCCAGCGAAGTGGCTGACGATGCCGAGATCTTGCCCGACTACCATATCGAACAGCCGCACCAGCAGATCGCCGCCAAAGGCTATGCGATCACGGGCCTGAAAGACATGTAAACGAAAAAAGCCAAACCAGCATGTCTGCGGTTTGGCTTTGTTGTCAGCGCCGGGCGGTGCCGGTCAGTATTCGACCGCCACCTCTTGCGCGCCCAGCATCTGCTCCAGCGCCATCTGCAATTCATCCGATGGCGCCACTTTCCATTCATCCCCAAACTGCAGCACGCAACTGACGCCTTGCGGGCTGACCTTCGCGGCGATCGGCAGTCCGTCCGCAGCCCGGTGCGGCATGATCACGTCGCGGATGCGCTTGGCATCCAGGGTGGCCGGCAAAGTCAGGCCCAGTTGGCGGCCATACTGCACGCGCGCGGCGATGATGTCGAAGGCGCTCTCGGCCGTGATACGCAAGCCGCCCGAAAAACGGTCTTCCGACACCTTGCCCACGACGGCCAGGAATTCATCTTCCTTGAAGATTTTCCGGTTGGCGTCGAACAATTCGCCGTACACCGTCACTTCCACCGTACCGCTCTTGTCATCGAGCGTGACGATGAGGATCTTGCCCCGTTGCGTCATCTGCGTGCGCAAGCCCGTGATGACGCCGGCCATCATGCGCGGCTCGCGCGATGGCGACAATTCCGACAATTTCGTGCGCGCAAAACGGCGCGCCTCGGGCGCATACGAATCGAACAGGTGGCCGGACAAATAGAAACCCAGCGCAATCTTTTCTTCCGTCAGGCGCTGTTTATCGGTCCACACGGGCACCTTGACGTACTCGGGCGGCGCCACCATGTCGCTGTCGTCGCCGCCGAACAGGCTCACCTGGTTGGCCGCCTTGGCGGCCTGGTCAGCGCATTCCATGGCGAACGCCACGGACGCGAGCAGGATGGCGCGGTCGACCTTCAGGCAATCGAAGGCGCCGCTGCGTATCAGCGACTCGATGGTGCGGCGGTTGATCTGCTTCTTGTCCACGCGCTTGCAGAAATCGAACAGGCTCGTGAAGGGGCCGCCTGCCTCGCGCGCGGCGATGATGGCTTCGATGGCGTTCTGGCCCGAGCCTTTCACGGCGCCCAGGCCATAGCGGATCTGCGTGACTTTCTTGCCGCTCACGGACGGCGGCGCGCCGCTCGGCATGAAGCGGTAATCGGACTCGTTGATATCCGGCGGCAACAAGGTCAGCTTGCAGATTTCCAGCGAGTCTTCCACCAGGATCTTGATCTTGTCCGTGTCGTCCATGGCCAGCGACAAGTTGGCGGCCATGAAGGCGGCCGTGTGGTGCGCTTTCAAATACGCCGTGTGATACGACAGCAAGGCGTAGGCGGCGGCGTGCGATTTATTAAAACCGTAGCCGGCGAACTTTTCCATCAAGTCGAAGATCTCGTCGGCTTTTTCCGCCGTCAAGCCGTCTTTCGCCGCACCGGCGCGGAAGATCTCGCGGTGCTCGGCCATCTCTTCGGCCTTCTTCTTACCCATGGCGCGGCGCAACATGTCGGCGCCGCCCAGCGAGTAGCCGCCGACGATCTGCGCCATCTGCATCACCTGCTCCTGATACACCATGATGCCGTAGGTTTCGGACAGAATCGATTCCGTGCGCGGATCGGGATAATCGAAGCGTTCGCCGTGCTTGCGCTTGCAGAAATCGGGAATCAGGTCCATCGGGCCCGGACGATACAAAGCCACGAGCGCGATAATGTCTTCGAAACGGTCGGGACGCGCGTCTTTCAGCATTCCCTGCATGCCGCGCGACTCGAGCTGGAACACGGCCACGGTCTTGGCCTTGGTCAGCAAGTCGTACGACGGCTTGTCGTTCAGCGGCAAGGTCGCCAGGTCGAAGTTCGCCTGCGCCGGGTCGAGCTGCTTGATGTAACGCACGGCGCGGTCGAGAATGGTGAGGGTCGTCAGACCCAAAAAGTCGAACTTCACCAGACCGACGGCTTCCACGTCATCCTTGTCGTACTGCGACACGACGCCGGAATCTCCGCCCTGCGTGTACAGCGGGCAGAAATCCGTCAGCTTGCCGGGAGCGATCAACACGCCACCCGCGTGCATGCCGATATTGCGCGTGATGCCTTCGACCTGCTGCGCCAGGTCCAGCAGCTGTTTGACCTCTTCCTCGTTTTCCAGGCGCTCCTTGAGCAGCGGCTCTTCCTCAATGGCGTCGGCGATCGACACGGGTTTGCCCGGCTTGAACGGGATCAGCTTGGAGATGCCGTCGCAGAAGTTGTAGCCGAAATCCATCACGCGGCCCACGTCGCGGATCGCGCCCTTGGCCGCCATGGTACCGAAGGTGGCGATCTGCGAGACGGCCTCCTTGCCATACAAATCCTTGACGTGCTGGATGACGCGGTCGCGCCCTTCCTGGCAAAAGTCAATATCGAAGTCGGGCATCGAGACGCGTTCTGGGTTCAGGAAGCGCTCGAACAGCAGGTTGTACTGCAATGGGTCCAGGTCGGTAATGAGCAGCGAGTACGCCACCAGCGAACCGGCGCCCGAGCCGCGGCCCGGGCCGACGGGCACGCCGTTTTCCTTGGCCCACTGGATAAACTCGGCCACGATGAGGAAGTAGCCGGGGAATTTCATGTTGCAAATCGTATCCGTCTCGAATTTCAGGCGCGACTCGTAGCGCGGACGTTCCTTTTCACGGCGCTCGGGATCGGGATACAACTGCAACAAACGCTTTTCCAGACCCGCCTGCGATTCGGCGACGAGAAACTGGTCGATCGTCATGCCGGGCGGCGTGGGGAAATTCGGCAATTGCGGCTTGCCCAGGGTCAAGGTCAAATTGCAGCGCTTGGCGATTTCCACGGAATTGGCCAGCGCGGCCGGCAAGTCGGCAAACAGTTCCGCCATGTCGGCCTGCGACAGGAAGCGCTGGCTGTCATTGAAACGTTTGACGCGCTTGGCGTTGGCCAGCATTTCGCCTTCGGCGATACAGGTGCGGGCTTCGTGGGCAATAAATTCTTCAGGGGAAATGAATTGCACCGGATGCGTGGCGACCACTGGCAGGCCCAGCTTGGCCGCCAGCGCCACCGCATGGCGCACCTGCGCTTCCTGGTTGGCCTGGCCGCCACGCTGGATTTCGATATAGAAATGCCCGGGGAAAATCTCGGCCCAGCGCTGCGCGTTGCGCTCGGCCAGGGCCAGGTTGCCATTCTCGATGGCGGTACCGACATCGCCGAAGTGCGCGCCCGACAGCACGATCAAGCCATTGGCCGCGCTTTCGCCCGGGTACAAGTCGTAGGTATTCGTCGCCAGCGCCTGGAGCCACTCGATGCGCAGCTCGGCACGCCCCTTGTACTGGTTCGTCAGCCAGGCCGTCGACAGCAGTTCGCACAGCTGCAGATAGCCCATGCGGTTCTTCGCCAGCAACAGCAGGCGCGACGGTTTTTCGCGGTTGTCGTCATTCGTGATCCACACGTCGACGCCGACGATGGGCTTGATGCCTTTGCCGCGCGCTTCCTTGTAGAACTTGACCATGCCAAACAGGTTCGACAGGTCGGTGACAGCCAGCGCCACCTGCTTGTCCTTCGCCGCCGTCTTGACCACGTCGTCGATGCGCACCAGGCCATCGACGATCGAGTACTCCGAGTGCACGCGCAAATGGACGAAAGCAGGACCGGGCTGCATCGCTTGCTGTGAACCTGCCGGAGCGCCGGCCTCTTGCATTACCATTTCCATCCTGTGTACCGTTTCGTGCAAAATTCAATGGGGTCTATTCTACCGCGTCGCGCGTGCGGACCGGGTATCCTGCCTGGCCTGTCGGGCTTATAATATCGGCTGTTCAGTCTAAGCCGATCGCCATCATGCAAGCTATCACCCCAGCAACACCCGCCGTTTCCGCCGCCGTCAGCCCGCTGGCCGCCACGTTTGTCAATATCGCCGCGTATAAATTCATCACGCTCGACGATACGGAAGCCATGCGTCCCTTGTATCAGGAGCAATGCCTGGCGCTGGAACTGAAGGGCACGATCCTGCTGACGCCGGAAGGCATCAATATGTTCCTGTCGGGCACGCGCGAGCATATCGACAACTTCCTCGCCTGGGTGCGCAGCGACGAGCGTCTGGCCGATCTGGAATGGAAGGAAAGCTTGTCGAACGAGCAATCGCACAAGCGCATGCTGGTCAAGCTGAAAAAAGAAATCATCACCATGCGCATGCCGCTGATCAAGCCGGAACTGGGCCGCGCCCCGTCCGTCGATGCGCACACGCTCAAGCGCTGGCTCGACGCCGGCGTCGACGATGCGGGCAAACCCGTGGTCATGATGGAAACGCGCAACGCCTTTGAAGTGGATGTGGGCACGTTCAACAACACGCTCGACTACCGTATCGACAAGTTCACGGAATTCCCGGCAGTGGCCGCCGCCCACAAGGATGAACTGGAAGGCAAGACCGTCGTCACCTTCTGCACGGGCGGCATCCGCTGTGAAAAGGCCGCCATCCACATGAAGGAAATCGGCTACGACAGCGTGTACCAGCTCGACGGCGGCATCCTGAAGTATTTCGAAGAAGTGGGCGGCGAGCACTACACTGGCGACTGCTTCGTGTTCGACTACCGCACGGCCCTGAACCCGAAACTGGAACCGACGGAAACGGTACAGTGTTTCGTCTGCCGCGCCGTCGTCACCCCGCGCCAGCAACTGGCGCCGGAATATGTGTATGAAGTGTCTTGCCCGCATTGCTACGGCAAGCAGAGCGTCTAATACCGGGCACAGAAGGTAGGACAGTACTTGCCTGGTACCGCAGACCGTTTCTTAAATGCCAGACTCGTTCCATTCTTGCGTCTACAGGCAAAGCTCCTACCAAGCGAACAATTCTTTTACGTAATATATCGTAAAGGTTTAATCAGTCGCAGTATATAAATAAGCAAGAACGACGCGGTGAACACGCCAATAGAAGTAGTCAGAGAAGTGACCCATGGATTCCCTATCGTCGCTGAAATAGCGTGCACCTTAAAAATGGGGTCGATCATAAAGATGTGTATACAATAAATTCCCAAGGTACAGTCGGATATGGCCACGACCCAGCGCGACGGCACGCCTGGCTTCATCCCCATGAAGGCTGTGTACAAGCCATAGGAGGCTCCTACGACCAAGGGCGACAGGTAAATATAGAAAAATTCACAAGGTCCACCCAGGTGTCGTGACCACAAATAAGTAACGGCCATAGTGGCGGCGGAGCAACTGAAAAAAATGGCCAACCCTGCCATGATGCTGCCACGGCTATCAGCGATATAAGCACCAAGCAATAAATAGCCAATATATCCGCCAAAGTATGTCAGATGATACTGCGTAGCAAGCAACCCCAACTGCAAGCTTCCGCATTGCGTATCATTCCGCAACGCCATGATGGTTGGGTAGACCGAAGCGACCGCGAACCAGAGCAAGATGAAAGCCAGATGCTCTTTCCTACTGCTATGCTGGTAAAACTTGCGTAATACTGGCACCAAGGCGTACAGACCAACGAGGGCATACAAGTACCACAGATGAAACATTGTCTGGCCACTCAGAATTTTCACCACCCACGCATCCCAGCTGCCAATTATCACACCGTTATACGCTAGCCACCATAGGAAAAAACATGACCAAAATATTAATGGCGGGATGATTTTTAAGAAGCGCTTACGAAAAAAGGTGCCAAGGGTCTCATCCTTCGATAATAGGTTAGCGCCGCTAATCATGAAAAATATCGGTACGCATGCACGCGTCAGTGAGTCATAGAAATTGGCTGCCAACCACTTTTCTCCGAAAGCAT